>NZ_JARGZF010000009.1 GCF_029222705.1 Knoellia sp. p5-6-4 | reverse complement strand
CCGGTCGGGGACCACGTGGTCGGCGTGCCGGATCGGGGCGTCGCACCACGGGGTGCGGCAGCTCTGGTCGCGCAGGGTGAGGAAGCGGCGCAGCTGGCCGTCGAAGACCCGGCGCCGGGAGTCCATCGCGACGAGCTGGTGCCCGTCCGGGGTGGTGAACAGGCGTCGCAGGGTCAGCGCGGCCCCGGCGTCGTCGCCGGCGTGGTCGCAGGCGTCGGCGCTGTCGGCCAGGAGGCGGCGCGCGAACGCGGCCGGCACCGGGTGGCCGCCGGGCAGGGTGGCCGGTTCGTCGCCGCCGCCGAGCAGCGTCTCGGCCGGCAGGACGAGCTGGACCTCGAGGGGCACCGCGGCGGCGGTGGCCTGTCCGGTGACGCGCTCGACGAGGGTGTCGGCCATGACCTGCCCGGCTCCGCGCTGGTCCGGTGCGGCACCGTCGCCGGTGGCGCGGGCGGCGCCGACCGCGGCGTGCAGGGCGGCGTAGACGGCCACGCCCTGCTCGACCGGCAGCAGCGCGGTCAGGTAGGTCATCGTGTCCGGGGCCGGGCGCAGCGACACGCGCCGGTCGACGCGGGCCTTGGCGGCCCGCGTGACCACCGAAGCCGCGTCGAACCGCACGGCGAGAGCCTTGGCGCGGGACTCGACCTGCCGGTCGGACAGGGTGGGCAGGTCCGCGGCGAGCGCGGCGTCCACCGCGCGGCGGTCGGCCGGGCCCAGGCAGGCGGTCTCGCGGGCGAAGATGGTGGCTCGCCACTCGCTGACCCGGCCGTGGCGCAGGTGCTCGCCGGTGTGGGGCAGCTCGGCGTCCAGCGCCTTGGC
>NZ_JARGZF010000008.1 GCF_029222705.1 Knoellia sp. p5-6-4 | reverse complement strand
CGACCGGGCCGCCGACCTCCGCGACGCTCCGGTGAAGGAACTGGTCCAAGGAATCGCCGCACTCGCCGACACCTCCCTGCACGATGACGTGACCGTAATGGCCGCGCGACTGCGGTGACGGCCCTCCCCGGACAACCACGCGCTCATCGGCACGACCGAGCGGATCGCGGCAGATGCGGACACTCACGGAAACTGACCGTGCCTTGGTTGAGCACGAGAGGTCCGCGTGCTGGTCATCGGCCGCCGAGCTGGGCGCTCAGCGACCGGAGGTCGCCAAGCACCCAAGCCTCAGTGAGTAAGGCGTCGGACGCCCTGAAGAAGGCGGCGCCAGAGTAGGTGAAGCGACGCCCGGTCGGGTTGAAGCCGAGCAGGGGCCCGGTGTGTGTTCCTGAGTATTCGAGCCGCGCCGCGGCGCGATCTTCGGCGACAACGAGATCGATGATCTCGTTGTGGAAGTCGCTGGATCCTTGGCGGATCAGGTCGCGGTAGCGGCGCCAGCCGTCCCTGCCATGCACTTCTTGGCCCAACGATCCGCGGAAGAGGAAGTCGGGCGAGAGCAGGTCGCCCACCAACCCGTCGTCCCAGCGGTTCCAGAGATCGGTGTAGAAGCGCTGGACCAGGTCGGCAATCATGAGCTCAAGTCTCTCAGGCGAGCGCTTCCCGGTGAGGGCTGCCCTGATCGCTCCGTGCCGTACTCGCAACGTCTCGTCGCATCCGGACTGCGGCGTTATGCCGGTGATTGCAACGTCCGACTTGCGGCTACTTAGAGACTGGTCGCAGGATCGGTGTCTGGCCAGACTCGGTCCAGGTGCTCGGCGAGGCGCTCTCTCAATGCGGCTGCCCACCGGTGTCATTGGTGTGGCTCTCTCATGGCATGCGTC
>NZ_JARGZF010000007.1 GCF_029222705.1 Knoellia sp. p5-6-4 | reverse complement strand
TGCGGCTACTTAGAGACTGGTCGCAGGATCGGTGTCTGGCCAGACTCGGTCCAGGTGCTCGGCGAGGCGCTCTCTCAATGCGGCTGCCCACCGGTGTCATTGGTGTGGCTCTCTCATGGCATGCGTCCTCGTCGGGCACCGCGCGAGGAGAGGCTCGAAAGGGGTTTGTCCGGCTCGAAGTAGCAATGCCCTCCCCGCTTCACATCAACGGCGAGTGAAGGAGGAGAGCATGGGCGTCATCATCGGGATGGACCCGCACAAGCGCTCGGCCACGATCGAGGTGATCGACCAGAGCGGGCGACGCTTGGCAGTCGGACGGTTCGGCACGGACAAGGCCGGCTACGCCGACCTGCTCGCCGCCGGCCGTCGGCACCCGGAGCGGGTCTGGGCGGTCGAGGGCTGCAACGGCATCGGCAAGCACATCGCGCACCGGTTGGTCCACGACGGTGAGGTCGTCGTCGACGTGCCGTCGAAGCTGTCGGCGCAGGTCCGGGTGTTCGCCACCGGCAACGGCCGCAAGACCGACCCGGTCGACGCCCGCTCGGTCGCCCTGGCCGCGCTGTACGCACCGGCCGACCCCGGCCTGCGCCCGGTGACCGTCGACGACGAGCTGGTGGTGATGGGGCTGCTCGTCGAGCGACGCGACGAGCTCGGACGGGCCCGCACCCAGACGATCAACCGGCTGCATCGGCTGCTGCTGGAGCTGTTTCCCGGTGGCGCCAACCGGTTCCTGTCCGCGCCACAGGCCCGGGCGCTGCTCGCGACCACCAAGCCGCGGGACCTGGTCGGCAAGACGAGGCGCCGACTCGCGGTCGAGCTGGTCACCGAGATCGAGGCCATCGACCGCAAGATCAAGACGGCCGAGAAGGACCTGGCGGCACTGGTCACCGAGCGCGGCTCGACCCTGATGGAGCTGACCGGGATCGGGCCCACCGGCGCGGCACGGCTGCTCGCCGATGTCGGCGACATCCACCGCTTCCGCGACAAGAACCGGTTCGCATCGTGGAACGGCACGGCACCCCTGGACGCCTCCTCCGGTGCTCAACAGCGGCACCGGCTGTCCCGGGCCGGGAACCGCCGGATCAACCGGACGCTGCACATCATGGCCGTCGTGCAGCTGCGCAACCCCACCCCAGGGCGGGAGTTCTACGACGCCAGAAAGGCTGGCGGCACACCCTCGATGATGGCGATGCGCGCCCTGAAACGTCGCCTGTCCAACGTCGTGTACGCCCGCATGCTGGCCGACCAGAACCGACGCGACCACGGCTCGGCGACGGGTCCGGGAGGGCACCTGGGCCACGACTCTGACTCCAGCGCGACCGGCTCACAGCCCAACACCGGCTCTTCGGACAAGCCACTTCCCGGACCCGCCACCAGCAAGCCTAGAACCCTCGTCCCCGCGGTGTCTTGACCTAAAGGGGTGCCATGAG
>NZ_JARGZF010000006.1 GCF_029222705.1 Knoellia sp. p5-6-4 | reverse complement strand
GGAGGGCCGTCACCGCAGTCGCGCGGCCATTACGGTCACGTCATCGTGCAGGGAGGTGTCGGCGAGTGCGGCGATTCCTTGGACCAGTTCCTTCACCGGAGCGTCGCGGAGGTCGGCGGCCCGGTCGCAGAGGAGCCTGATCCCGTGGTCGATGTCGTGGCGTCGGGACTCGACCACTCCGTCCGTCACCATGATCAGCAGCGAGTCGGGCTGCAGGTGACGGGTGACCACTGATCGGTGTGAGTCCCGCAGCACGCCCAAGGGTGGGCCCTCCTGGCCGCGCAGCACTTCGATACGGCCGTCGGGGCCGACCACCACCGGAGGGATGTGCCCGGCGTTGCACAAGGACATCTCGCCTGTCACCGGGTCGACCAGGAGTGCCGCGGCGGTCACGAACTGCTCGGGTGCGTCTCGGGCGACCATCTCGTCGGCAGCGGTGAGCACGGCGTCGGGCCCCGGATTCACGGTAAACAAGCCGCGGATGCCGGCTCGCACCCGGATCATCGTGGTTGCCGCGCTCACCCCTCGGCCCATCACGTCGCCCACCACGAGGGCCAGCCGCCCGTTCGATGTGGCGACGGCGTCGTACCAGTCCCCGCCGACGTGCTCGATCTCGTCGCCTCCGGCGGCGTAGTGCACCGCGAGGTCGAGGTGCTCCACCGTCGGCAAGGGGCTGGCGGCGAGGCTGACCTGGAGCTGCTCGGCGATGTCGACCGTGCGGGCCAGAGCCTGGGCCCGCTGAGCGGTGATGGCGCACTGGGACGCGAGGATGTCGAGCACCTGGTTGTCCTCGACGGACAGAGGGGTGTCAGCGCTCGTCACGAACGAGGTTCCCTCGGTGATGCTCGTCAGATCGTCGGGGACCTTGAGCTCGACCGTCGCGGGCAGGATCTCCGCCAGCTGCGCCAAGCTGTGGACGAGCACCGCCTCCACCTGGTCGAGCGTCGAGGCGCGGACGAAGCCCGCGGTGACTTCCTGCAGAAGGCGGGCACGGGCCGCAGCCGCGGCCTCCCGCTGCTGCGCCTCGATCCGCTCGGTGACGTCGCGTACACAGCCGATGGTCCCGGTGGGGTTGCCGTGCTGGTCGCTGGTGACCTTGCCGTGCGCCTCGATCCAGCGCAGCGTCCCGTCGGGCCACCGGATCCGGTTCCGCAGCACGTAGGTCGAGCGGGCCTCCCACGCCGCCTGGACAGCCGCGAGAACCTGGTCACGATCCTCGGGAAGGACCGTTTCCAGCCATGCCTCGTAGCTGCGGCCGAAGGTGCCCGGCCCCATGCCGTAGATCGCCTCGAGCTGCTCGTCCCACACCACCTCGCCCGTGGCCAGGTTCCAGTGCCAGCTCCCCAGCTGCGCCGCCTCGTGGGCAACCCGGAGGCGCGCTTCGCTGGAGGCCGCGGCCGCCTCAGCGGAGCGGATCTCGCTCATGTCCTCCGCGACCACTACGATCCCGGTGATCTGGCCGGTTGGGTCGCGGACCGGTGTGCCGGACACGGCGGCGACGAAGGTGTCACCGCGAGGGCGCCGCAGGGTCAGGTCGCC
>NZ_JARGZF010000005.1 GCF_029222705.1 Knoellia sp. p5-6-4 | reverse complement strand
CCGCGCGGCGGTCGGCCGGGCCCAGGCAGGCGGTCTCGCGGGCGAAGATGGTGGCTCGCCACTCGCTGACCCGGCCGTGGCGCAGGTGCTCGCCGGTGTGGGGCAGCTCGGCGTCCAGCGCCTTGGCCAGCCCCAGGTGCCGTGAGCCTCGTGCCGGGGACTCGCGCCGGGCCAGGGGCAGCTGGGCGGCCACCCCTCGACCGCGTTCCCGGGACGGGACCCCGGCCGCGGCCTGCACCGCGCGCTGGGAGGCGTCGAAGGCCACCGCCACGGAGGCCTGGGCGCCGGCGCAGGCGTGCTTGACCGCCTCCAACAGGCCGAGCTGGTCGACCCGCTCGGCGTCCGAGACCGCCGTGTCCAGGCTGGGCAGTCGCTCCAGGAACGATGCAAGGTCCGCCGTCGTCACCGGCGCCGGGGTCAACGGCGCCGTCGTCAACGGCGCTGGGGTCAGCGACCCCTCACCAGACACCGATTCGAACATGTGTCCAACCCTGGAGGAGGGGTGTGACAATGCCTGCGAGCCCTGCCCTAGGCTCTGCGGAATGAGCAGCGAGCACCTCGTCGTCGCGATCGACGGCCCCTCCGGGTCGGGCAAGTCCAGCGTCTCCAAGGCCGTCGCCCGTGAGCTCGGCGTCGGCTTCCTCGACACCGGCGCCATGTACCGGGCCCTCACCTGGTGGTGCCTGGAGGAGGGTGTCGACCTCGACGACCAGGCTGCCGTGGCCCAGGCCGCTCGCGACCTACCCCTGGAGATGGGCACCGACCCCGCCGCGCCGGGCGTGCGCGTCTCGGGCCGTGAGATCAACGACGACATCCGCACCACCCGCGTCTCGGAGGTCGTCTCCAAGGTCGCCACCAACACCGACGTCCGTCCGGTGCTCCAGCAGCTGCAGCGCGACCTGATGCAGCAGATCGCCGACGAGACAGGGGGAGTGGTGGCCGAGGGTCGTGACATCACCACCGTGGTCGCCCCCGACGCCGACGTGCGCATCCTGCTCACGGCGAGCGAGGAGGCGCGTCTGCGCAGGCGGTCCAAGGAGCTGCACGGCCACGCCGAGGACCACGCCGTCGAGGCCACCCGCGACCAGGTCGTGCGCCGCGACCGCGACGACTCCACCGTCTCGGACTTCACCGAGGCGTCCGAAGGCGTCACCCTCGTCGACACGTCCGACCTCGACTTCGCGCAGAGCGTCCAGGCGGTGCTCGACGTCGTCGACCGGGCGCGTCAGCAGGCTGGCCGCCAGCAGGCCTGACGGGCGCGTGGTCGGCGGCGGCCGCAACGTAGGGGACAATGGAGGCTGACACCCGCAGCGGTGAGCCGACCGCGAGAGCCGGCTGACCGGCATACCGCCGCGGAGCCCACCCCCCCCACCACCGCCTGAAGGAACCCGCCGTGAGCGAGCACCTGACCGACGACACCTCTGTCGAGCGCGCCCTGCGCGCTGGGCTGGAGGAGTTCGACCTCACCGAGGAGGACCGCTCCCTGCTCGAGGGTGAGGGCCTCGAGGAGGGGACGGGCGCGGAGCACGGCCCGCTGCCCGTGGTGGCCGTCGTCGGCCGGCCCAACGTGGGCAAGTCGACGCTGGTCAACCGCATCCTGGGCCGCCGCGAGGCGGTCGTCGAGGACGTGCCCGGCGTCACCCGTGACCGGGTGGCCTACGACGCCGAGTGGTCCGGACGACGCTTCACGCTCGTCGACACCGGCGGCTGGGAGATCGACGCGACCGGCATCCACCTGCGCGTCGCCGAGCAGGCCGAGGTGGCCGTCGACCTCGCCGACGTCGTGATGTTCGTCGTCGACGCCACGGTCGGCGCGACCGACGACGACGAGGCCGTGGTCAAGCTGCTGCGCCGCGCGGGCAAGCCTGTCGTGCTCGTGGCCAACAAGGTCGACGACCAGCGCACCGAGGCCGACGCCGCTGCCCTGTGGAACCTCGGGCTCGGCCAGCCGTGGCCGGTCTCCGCCCTGCACGGCCGGGGGAGTGGCGACGTGCTCGACGCGGTGCTCGAGGTGCTGCCCGACGTGTCGGCCTACGGCGAGGCCTACCAGCGCGGCGGTCCACGGCGGGTCGCCCTGATCGGACGACCGAACGTCGGCAAGTCCTCGCTGCTCAACAAGCTCGCGGGCGAGAACCGGGTCGTCGTCGACAACGTCGCCGGCACCACTCGCGACCCGGTCGACGAGTTCATCGAGCTCGGCGGCAAGACCTGGCGCTTCGTCGACACCGCAGGCATCCGTCGCCGCGTGCACCAGACCCGCGGAGCCGACTTCTACGCCTCGCTGCGCACGCAGACCGCGCTGGAGAAGGCCGAGGTCGCCGTCGTGCTCATCGACGCCGAGCAGAGCATCGCCGAGCAGGACATCCGGGTCGTGCAGCAGGTGATCGACTCCGGCCGTGCCCTCGTCGTGGCCTACAACAAGTGGGACCTGCTCGACGAGGAGCGCCGCTACTACCTCGAGCGCGAGATCGAGCGTGAGCTCGTGCAGATCCCGTGGGCTCCGCGGGTGAACATCTCCGCGAAGACCGGCCGTGCCGTCGAGAAGCTGGTCCCGGCGATCGAGAAGGCCCTCGACTCCTGGGACACCCGGGTGCCCACCGGCCGCCTCAACGCCTTCTTCGGTGAGATCGTCGCCGCCCACCCGCACCCGGTCCGGGGTGGCAAGCAGCCGCGGATCCTGTTCGCCACGCAGGCGAGCACGCGGCCCCCGCGGTTCGTCATCTTCGCCTCCGGGTTCCTCGAGGCCGGCTACCGCCGCTTCCTCGAGCGCCGCCTCCGCGAGGAGTTCGGCTTCGAGGGGACGCCCATCGAGGTGTCGGTGCGCGTGCGCGAGAAGCGCCGCCGCAAGTGACGGCGGGAGCACGGCATACCTGATTTCAAGCAGCGGTATGCCGTGCGCTAGGGTTTCGTTCGCTCCCGCGGGTTCTCGTGGACGCGGGTGACAACTGAAGATTCGGGCTGTGGCGCAGCTTGGTAGCGCACTTGACTGGGGGTCAAGGGGTCGCAGGTTCAAATCCTGTCAGCCCGACCGAAGGGGCCCTGATCTGTTTCGACAGGTCAGGGCCCGTTTTCATGCCCGGGTTTGCCCGCCCTGGACGATTCCCAGCGCAGGCTTCTCCGGACCAGTTCCGGACCACCAGGCGGAGAACGCGGTGCCGGCGTCGAGCACGGCCTGGGTGTCGGGGTGCAGGTAGCGGCTCGTCACAGCCGGGTCCTGGTGGCCGGCGACCCGCTGGAGGATGTGCAGCTCGACGCCCGCGTCGGCCATCCACGTCAGCGCGGTGTGCCGCAGGCCGTGCCGTACGAGGCCGGGGTGGCCGAGCTCGCGCACGAGCTGGTCCCAGTGGGTGGCGTCGCGGAGCGTGGCGGTCGTGATGACGCCGCCTCGGGGCCCGGCGAGCAGCCGTTCGTTGCCCTCGCGCCCCGCGGTGAGGCGGACGAGCGTCGGTCGGAGCGGGTCGATGATCGGCACCGTGCGGCGTCGCCGGCCCTTGGTCTGCTTGGTGACGAGCCCGCCTCGGCCGGGGTACGTCTGCCGAAACACGTGGAGCAGTCCACGGCCGAGGTCGACGTCGCCGACTCGGAGGCCCGAGACCTCGCTGATCCGCAGCGCCGTGGTGGCCAGGATGGTGACCATGTCGCCCCACGCCTGATGCCCGCCGGCCTCGATGACCGCCTCGACCAGGCGGTCCAGGGTGGCGACGTCGGGCAGGGCGAGGTCGCGTGGGCTGCCCGGCTCGGCGGAGTTGCCGAAAGAACGACCAACGGTGCGGCGACGCGCCCGGTCCTTGGCGGGGTTGCGCACGAGGATGCCGTCGCGGACCGCCTCGTCGAGCACCAGCACGAGCGCCGCCACGGTGTTCTTCACCGTCGAGCGCCCGTACTCCTGCTCCCAGCCGTCGATGGCCCGGTCGACGAGACCGGCGGTGATCATCGTCAGCGGAAGGTGGCCCAGGGTGGGCACCACCCGGCGACGCAGCCCGGCGGCATACGGGTCGTAGGTCGACGTCGGGTCGATGGCCCGGGTCCACCGGTCACCGATCTCGGCGACATACTGCCCCAGGGTCTGGCCGAAGTCGACGCCCGTCTTGGCCGTGTAGCGCATCGAGTCGAGCCACTCCTCGACCGCCTCCCGACTGCGGAAGGCCCGCTTGACGCCCTCACGGTGGTGGTTGGCCGGGTTGGTCCAGCGCACCCGGGCCCAGAAGGTCGTGCCGCGCGGGCCGGCGTTCTCCTCGACGTCGATGGTCAGCCGCACACCGAGGGGAGGCTTCTTCTCGCTCCTCATGGCGCCAGGCTGCGCTCGACCCGCTCCCGCGCCCACTCCTCGAGCTCGTCGAGCGGGTAGCGATAGATGTTGCCGACCCGGATGAAGCGCGGGCCGACGTCGTCGAGGCGCCAGCGACGGACGGTCGAGGTGTTGACACGCATGCGCTCGGCCACCTCTGCGGTGGTCAGCATGGGCGTGGCGAGGATGGACATGGCTTTCTCCCTGCTTCAGGCGGCGGTGGTGCTCGGGGCGGTGGTCGCCGCGGCTGTGGTGCCGTGGGCGGCCTCCTGGGCTTTGCGCAGCTCCTCTCGCCAACGAGAGCGGTCGGCGACGCTGAGCATCAGCCGCTCCTCCTTGGACTTCACGTCCGGGTCGTTGGGCGAGGCTTGGATCCAGATGTAGCGCTTGGGGTCGGGGTCGTCGGCAAGGCCGAGCAGGCCCCGGACCCACTCCCGCCGCTCGGCGCGGTGCACGGCGAGGGTCTTGCCCGACCACTTCCGCGAGACCAGGACGCGGCGGCCGCCGAAGCCGAGGGTCTCGTGACGGTGCGCCTTGCCGCGGCAGTAGCCGGGCTGCTGGCCAGCCCTGGCGCCCTTGGGCTGCACGCCGTAGCGCAGCCAGTTGGCGCAGGCGGGGGAGCAGGGCTCGTAGCGCAGCGCCTCCCACAGCCGGCGCATGTGCTCCTTCTCGCGGTCCGTCTCGGCCTCGTGGCAGACGTCGATCGACTTGTTGAGGTACTTCACGAGGTAGCGGATGCAGCGGTCGGCGTCAGGGCTGCCACCGAGCACGCCCTCAGCCCGCAACTGGGTCCCGAACTCGACGACGTGCATCGGCACGGCGTCCTCATCCCCGGCCAGGGCGTCGAGCGCCTCGTCCCACGTCGGCAGCATTCCGCCGGTGTCCGGGTCGGCGTAGGCATCCGCGTCCTCGTCCCAGACGGGCAGGCGGTGGTCGGGAAAGATCACCTCGTCGGTCGAGGGCCACCAGACCTGGTGGTACGTCGCCGCAGCGGTCATCTTGAGCTCGCGCCGGGAGATCGTCCCGCGCAGGGCCGCGTGCAGGTGCGGGGCGAGGCGGCGCTGGGGCTCGAGGGTGGCGAAGTACTGAACCTCGTAGCCGACGACCCGGCGCAGGTTCTGCCAGAACCGGTCCACCAGCTTGGGGAAGTGGATCGCGTCACGTGCCGCGGTCTTGTAGTCATAGGCGTCCAGGTCTCGGGGCACGCCCAAGGAGTTGACCCGGCCATAGGAGCGGCACGTCAGCGTCAGGAAGATCGACGGCCGGAACACCTTTCCGTCCGGGGCGGTGAACGTGCGGCCCACGGTCGTGGCAGCCACCTTGCGCCGAGGCAGGTCCGGGACGCCCTGCCGGCGCTTGGTGGAGCGAACGCGACGACGCCGGTCCGAGGGCAGCGCCTGGCCGCGAACCCCGGATGCCGCCAGCTGCCCCTCGACGTCCTCGATCGCCGCGCTGATCGGCTCGGTCGGCAGTCCAGCGTCTTCCGCCTTGACCAGCGCTGCCTGCAGGTCCGCCCTCATCGTCGCGAGCTCGGCCTGCTCGTCGGTCGGGTCGACATCCTCGACGACCGGCTCCTCGTCGAGATGCCAGCCCTGGCGGCACTGCTGCATCCGAAGCAGTCGAGCCCGTTCCGCGCACGGAGGGCACTTGCTCGTCGAGGTCGCGCCGCAGGGGACATCGACGATGGCGGACTGGCCGGTGTCCGCATCCACCTGGCGCAGCGGGACCGGGTGGATGCACACGCCGTGCGAGACCGCGACCAGCTCGATCACATCGCGCGTCAGAGGCAGCCGCGCACGACCCTTCTCGGAGACCGAACGGGTTGTCTCCGATGTGGTTTCGACGAGCGGTTGCGCGTCCATGCCTTCGATGCTGACACACCGACGGAAGACCCTTAGGTGCCCGAAAGCAGGGGCAGAACCGTCGTTAAGTGTCCGTGAGTGTCTCTGGGTGTCCGGTTGTTGCCGTTGTTTGCAGTACAACGAAATTCACGCCGCCGGAACCTTTGCCAAGTCTTTAACTGGATGCGCCGAAATGGTCCGCAAATGAATCCCGTGGCGGCTCTGGAGACGGACTGGCAACATGCCACCCGTGGCGAAGGAAGCGCTTCAGACGCTCGGGCTTGCGCCCGCAAGCCGCCGTCTCCCCAACCTCACCGGTTACACCACCGACCTGAATCCGGAGGGGCTTAGGCAGACGCCCGTGGACTACCTCGACTACACGGTCGACGGCCATCCCCTTTACGGGCTCATCGCCCAGCAGATTGGCGACATCGACTTGGTCAGCCCGCTGCAGGACCACTGGCCGGAGCTTGCGATCGATGCCATTCCGCGGCTCCTGGGTGAGGCACCGCCAGACCTCCCAGATGGGCGAACCTCGTTGTACGTCTGTCCCGAGTGCGCAAGCCTGGGATGCGGCGCAATCACTGCGGAGATTTTCTTCACTGCTGACATGGTCACCTGGCGGCATTTCGGAACGCAGGACGAGAACAACAAACGGGTTGAGCAGCTGACCATCCCTGGGGCACCCGAGATGCACTTCGCTAGAGAGCCGTACGTCGATCTCTTCACGCGCGAGCTAGTCAGGTATCAGCAGTTGCTTCGGGACGCCAAGATCGAGCGCGCAAACCAGCGACGTGACAGCCGACGCAGGCGCCTTCGGTCGCTGGGCCGGCTCCTCGGCCGAACCTAGCCATCTGGTTGCCGATTTAGGCCATTTAGGGATCAAGGGCGCGGCTTCGCCGCGCCGGGCCAGGGGCCCGCGATGGGGCCCCGCGCTGCGGGCGCCGCTGGCGCGTCGTCCTCGCGCACCCCACCGCACCCCGCCCGAGCAACGGAGCGACTGAGCGGCTCCCATGAGCCGCTGACAGGCGGTCTCGGCCCGCCATCGACTGCGCTCAGGACGGCAGGGGACTAGCGCGCGGCCGGCTTCCGCAAGCCCCAGCCCTCGCCGACCTGCCCGTGCGGCTCCTCAAACCCGTGCCGGCCCCTTTCGTACCGGCATCGCAGCCGGTCACCATCCGTGCCAGTTGGCTGCCGGTCACTGCGCAGACCCGCGTGGTCGCCTGTAAGAACCGGCCTGATGCTGGACATTGGTAACCGTGGGGACATCGACGGCGGCCCGTGAGCGGTTCACGCGCCTGTACGAACAGCACTACTGGGCGGTGGTCCGGTACCTGCAGCGCCGCCTCCGGGACCAGGACGCAGCCCGGGACGCGGCCGCCGAGGTCTTCACCATCACCTGGCGGCGGCTGCACGACGTCCCGGATGAGGCCCTTCCCTGGCTGTACGCGACTGCCCGGAACGTTCTCGCCAACTCGCAACGATCACGCAACCGCCGGCTCCGCCTGCATCGCAGACTCGCGGCCGAACCGCCGGTAGGTGAGCCGGCTTCGAACGGTTACGAGCAGGTACACGCGGCGTTGGCCAGCCTGTCGGACGCGGATCAGGAGATCCTGCGCCTGGCAGCGTGGGAGGACCTCAAACCTGCACAAATTGCGGAGGCTCTCGGTTGCACGGCCAACGCGGCCAGCGTCCGCCTGCATCGCGCCCGTGAGCGATTCGGGACTGCACTCCGCGATGTCGACCGCAGCGAGACCATGGAGGTCAGCAGTGACCGATGAGATGACCACGCTCCGAGCGGTGGATCCCACCCTGTCGGCCACAGCGCCCACTGAGCTGGACGACCGCGCCCAACGCGACCTCCTCGCGATCATCTCCACACCTTCCGGCCACAAGCTCAAGCGCCGGGGCGGGTGGGGTGCGGCGGCAGGACTGGCAGTTGCGATGGTGATCGCGGCTGTCATTCTGGGACTGCCCGATGGCGCGCCGGCGCCTCGTGCCTACGCCGCCACCCCTCCGCTCCTGGCCGTCATTTCAACGTCATCGGAACCGGCCTTGGTCCTCAACGACCTGGCCGCCCGCGCTCAGAGAGCAAACGGAACGGCTAGCACAGTCGACCAGGTCATCAGAACCCAGAGCTGGTCGCTCTTCACCCGGGTGGACGGCAAGACGGTCAACTCAGCGGTCATCCCGGTCGAGTCGGAGCTGCGATGGGGCGCAGACCGCTCTGGGACGCTCAAGAGGGTCACGGGCCAGCCGTACTTCCCCAACCCGGACAACGAGCATGCCTGGCTGGAGGACGGACGCCCCGCGAGACCCGGAACGATGCTGACGAGCGAGACGTATGCGCTGGGCGACTTCAAGCCCATGTGGAACGCGGCGCCGCCCACGGACCCGCGGGACTTGGCCGAGTACCTGGCCATCGGCCACCCCATCGAGCGGATCGGCACCGCAGAGCTCTTCGTCGCCATCGGCGACCTCGCACGTGAACGCGATTTGTCCGCCGTGCAGCGTGCCGCGGTCCTGCGCATTCTCGCGAAGGCTCCCGACATGAACGCCCTGGGCACGGTGATCGACAGGCTTGGCCGACCGGGGATCGCCGTGGCCACGGACTCCGACTACTCCGGCCTGATGACCCGCTACATCCTGGTCTTCGACCCCAACACGGGCGCTCTCAACGCCGAGGAGGCGTGGCTCACCACGAGCGCCGGCAGACTCAACGTGCCCGTACCCTCGGTCATCTCGTACACGGCCTGGAAACACTGACCTCGGGACGGACGCCGGACCAAAACCGGACCAACGCCGGACGAGCCAACCGGACGAACCGCGACAACGAGCACAACTGGCCAGGACTCCCGGTAACTCACGGTCGGTGGGTTTGTGCTCGGGTCGGCGAAGCCCCGATCTGGGGGTCAAGGGGTCGCAGGTTCAAATCCTGTCAGCCCGACCGATCGGGCCCTGATCTGTTTCGACAGGTCAGGGCCCGTTGTCATGCCCCGCTCCGGCCGCGCGCTGAGGAGCATCATGCCTCCGACCGCAGTCTCGGAATGATGGTGCTCGCCACCTCTCGGAAGACCTCGTCCTCGGGGTGGTCCGGGCGCCACGACCCGGGCCAGTAGAGGACGAACTCATCGATCCCGAGGGAGCGAAACCTGCCAACCATGTCGACGAAGTACTCGGGTGACTCCCACGGTGTCAGGGGTGGAAAGCACACCAGCGAATGTCGGATCTGCCGCGGGTCGCGGCCGAGTCCGGTGGCGAGGTCGTCGAACCGGGAACACCGCTCCGCCGTGACGCGGTAGAAGTCGTCCTCGGTCACCACGCCGTAGCCTCCCCAGGAGCTCCACCCGTCGGCGTGCTGCGCAGCGATCCGGAGCATCCTGGGGCCGTGAGCAGCGACGGTGATGGGCGGACGCGGCCGTTGAACCGGTAAGGGGACAGTCTCGGCACCCTCACATCGGTAGTAGTCCCCCTGGTATGTCGTCACCTTCTGGCGCAAGAGCAGATCGACAACCTCGACGAACTCACGGAACCGTGCCACTCGTTCGGCGGCGCTCAGTGCCACTCCGGCGGCGGGACCTCCAGCCGATGGGTCGCCGACACCAAGTGCCACCTCGACGCGTCCCTGCGTCAGGTGGTCCACAGTCATTGCGGCTTTGGCAAGCGTCACCGGGTGCCGGAAGTACAGGCTCGAGACCAGGGTGCCCACGCGGATCCGATGCGTTTCGGTCGCCATCATTGCCAGCGTCGTTGGGCCGTCGAACATCATGTGTTGCGGTCGGTCCGGCTCCACGACCGTGTCGCAGTTCCACAGGACGTCGAACCCGAGGTCCTCTGCCTCCCTCCACCGATGACGGAGTGTGTCGAGTGGGAGGTGCTGGTACTGGTAGGCGCAGAAGCGCAACGTGGACATACCGGCCTCGCCATCGCGGCAGTGGGTTCCTGAGGCTCATCGTCGGTCCGGCCCACCGACCGGTCAAGAAGGTCGACGTCGCCATCTCGTTGCCGGTCCAGTCCATTGAGGATCAGGTGGCGCTCCGCGGCGCTGGGCCGCGGAGCGCCCGCGACGCGGACCGTGGCCCGGTTGCCTCTCGTGGTTCGGGGCTGGGCCGACGGCTCAGGCGACGGGGTCGCATCTGTTCATGCAGGTCCGACCCCGTCCTCATGAGGGTGTCCGGCAGAACCGCCCGTTGGCGTGCGGCCCGCCTCGCGGTCACGGTCCCTTCACGTCGTGCGGCAGGATGCGCACCCCGGCGCTGTCTCCGGAGAGCTGGGGTGTGCCGCCGTCGGCCTGGGGCTTGGCACCCTTGCCGTCGAGGTAGCGCCGCATCTCGACGCTCATCCGGTTGGGGCGGCTGTGCTCGTAGGTCGGCTCGGCCGTGTTGGCCACCGGGCTCGCGGGCTTCGTGCCCACGGCCGCGCTCGAGGAGGTGGTGGCCACCGCTCCCAAGCCGAAGCCGGCCGTGGCGGCGACGGCTGCGGTGACAACCAGGGAGCGGGCACGTGATGACAGGTTCATGGTGGTGTCCTTGTGGTTTGGGCGACCCCGTGCCGCCGTTGCACACCACGTTCTGGCATCTGGACCAGCCCTCACAGGCACCCTAGGTGGAGTGGAACCTCACCTCGACCTGGTGCCCCGGCCCTGGGGCGGGCTCGCGAAAGCCGCCTCAAGCGTTGGGGGAGAAGGCCATCGCCCAGGGCCATGCCACAGATGGGCTGCGCGGACGTGGCAGCCGGCTACCGGTCAAGCAGGAGGAACGGTGGGCAGCATGCGGGTCGCGGAGGGGAACGACCAGATGCCTCTCGTGGAGGGCACAGGGTCCACGCTGGTCCTTCTCGCCGCCCGGTCCAGCTGGGTCCTGGTGGCCTTGCTCGCCGAGGCGTGTAGACGGTCGCCACACCGTGCACTCTCACAACGAGCCAGGGCGGGGCGCAGGAGTCTGTCGCCGTCAGGGCCGCCAGCCGGCAGGGGGGTCCTCGCCGACCACGCCGTCGACGGCCTCGCGCAGCAGGTCCGCGTGCCCGGTGTGCCGCCCGTACTCCTCGATGAGGTCGCAGAGGAGCCGGCGCAGGCTGGCGTGCGTGCCGTCCGGGAAGGACACGTGCACGGGCTGGTCGAGGCCGCCGTCCGCCAACGCGGCCTCGACGCGGGCCCGCGAACGCTCCACGGCGCCGTCCCACAGGGCATACAGCTGCTCGGGGGTGTCGTCGGCGGCGGAGGTGAACTCCCAGTCGTTGCTGCCGTCCCAGCCGAAGGATTCCCACGGCTCGCCCAGCGGTTCGCCCCGCATCTTCGCGGTGAAGTGGTAGTCCTCGACGGCGGCGAGGTGTTTGAGCAGTCCGCCGAGGGTCAGCGACGACGCGCCGACCCGGGTCTGCAGGCCGGCGGCGGTCAGGCCCCCGGCCTTCCAGCGGAAGGTGAAGCGGAGCCGGTCGAGCGCACCGAGCAGGTGCTCCTCCTCGCTGCCGGCCAACGGCGGTTCCCAGGGCTCAGGCGTCCAAGAGGTGTCAGTGGTCGTCATGACACGACCCTAGGACCGGTTCCGGACACACCGTGGCAGGAACTCCCGCTTCGTTCAGCGGCTGAGGAACGCCAGCACCCGCTCGCGCAGCAGCGCATCGGCGTCGGGGTCGTAGGAGGGGAGCGAGCTGTCGGCGAAGAGGTGCTGTTCGCCGGGGTAGAGAAACAGTTCCGCGTCCTGGGCCTCGGCGACGAGCGCCCGCGCCGCGTCGATGTCTCCGTCGTCGACGAAGAACGGGTCGGCGTCCATCGCGTGCACCTGGACGGGCACCCCCGCCGGCCAAGCGGAACCGAACTCGGAGACCGGCAGGCAGGCGTGCAGCAGCAGCGCGCCCTTGGCCCCGGGCCGGGTCTGCGCGAGTTTCTGGGCCGCCATCACCCCCAGCGAGAACCCCGCGTAGACCACCTCGGCGGGCAGGGCCTCGGCGGCGCGGATCCCACGCTGGAGGACCTCCCCGAAACCCACCTCACCGGCATACCCGCCCCCGGCCTCGACCGTGTCGAAGGTGCGCCCGTCGAAGAGGTCGGGCGTGTGCACGGTGTGACCGGCGGCGCGCAGCTCGTCGGCGAACGCGAGCACGCCAGGAGTGAGCCCTTGGGAGTGGTGGAACAGGACTACCTCTGCCATCTTGTCGCCCCCTGCTCGGCTGTGATCGGGCTCCTGACCCTAACCAGCACGGGAGGCAGCCGCCATCCGTTCGACCGCCTCGGTCAGGATGCTCGGCGAGGTCGCGAAGTTCAGCCGCACGTGGCCGGCGCCGCCTGTGCCGAAGTCGGGGCCGCGGCTGAGCGCCACCTTGGCGCGCTCGCGGAAGTGGGCCGCCGGGTCGTCGCCGAGCCCCAGGGTCCGGCAGTCGAGCCAGGCCAGGTAGGTCCCCTCGGGAACGCGGTAGCCGATGTCGGGGAGCTGGTCGGCCAGCAGGTCGCGCAGCAGGTGCCGGTTGCGGTCGAGCCCGCCGAGCAGGGCGTCGAGCCAGGTGTCGCCCTCCCGCAACGCGGCGGCCTGGGCGATCGAACCGACGTGGCTGGCGCCGTAGGCGACCTCCTCGGGCATGGCGGCGAGCTCGTGGGCAGCTTCGTCACCGGGGATGACGACCGCCGACGTCAGCCCGGCCAGGTTGAAGCCCTTGCTCGCGGAGAAGACCGAGAACGCCACCGAGCCCACTGGCAACGAGAGGTAGGGCACGAACCGGTGCGGCGCATGCACCAGCGGCGCGTGGATCTCGTCGACCACCACCCGCACCCCGTGCTCAGCCGCGAGCCGACCCACCGACGTCAGCTCCTGCGCGGTGTGCACGGCACCAGTGGGGTTGTGGGGGCTGGCGAGCAGGTATGCCGCGCGGCCGCCACCGCGCGTGGCATCGCCGAAGGCCTGCGTGAGGGAGGCGAGGTCGATGCGCCCGTCCTCCGTCAGCGGAGCCTCGACGACCCGCCGGCCGAGGTTGCGCACGAACGCGTAGAACGGGGGGTAGACGGGACAGTTCACGACGACGGCGTCGCCGGGGTCGGTCAGCAGGCGCAACACCTCGCTGATGCCCAGCATGACGTTGGGCACCAACCTCGCCCTGGCGGGCTCGAGCGACCAGCCCCACCGACGCTCGGCGAAACCGGCCACCGCCTCGGTGTAGTCGCGCGCCCAGGGGTAGCCGGTGTCGCCCAGCGCCATCGCCTCGGCGACCGCGGAGACCACGGGCTCGGGCTGGAGCACGTCCATCTCAGCCACCCACAGCGGCAGCACGTCGTCGCCGTGGAGCCGCCACTTCAGCCCCCTCCGTCGGCGCAGGTCGGAGAGGGTCGGCGCCAGCAGCGGGTCGTCCATGTCGAGACTCTACGGAGTCGGGCGAGCCGGGTACGGCGGGCGGTACCCCAGCGCATAGGCTCTTGTCCGTGGCACGTGAGGGCGAGCAGACGATCAGCCCGGGGGAGGCGGCCGTCTCCGACCGCGTGCTCACCCTGCCCAACGTGCTGTCGGTGCTGCGCCTGATCGGCGTGCCGGTCTTCCTCTGGGCGATCCTCGCCGAGCATGACGTCATCGCCCTCGTCACCCTCATGCTCTCCGGGGTCAGCGACTACCTCGACGGCAAGATCGCGCGCCACTTCGGACTGGTCTCACGCGTCGGGCAGCTGCTGGACCCCCTGGCCGACCGCCTCTACATCGCCACCACGCTCTTCGGCCTCGCCTGGCGGGACGTGATCCCGTGGTGGCTGGTGGCCGTCCTCGTGAGCCGGGAAGTACTGCTGGCGGCCGTGCTCGCCGTGATCAAGCGCTACGGCCAGACCGGCCTGCCGGTGCACTTCGTCGGCAAGGCCGCCACCTTCAACCTCCTCTACGCCTTCCCGCTGCTGCTCCTCGGTGAGGGCCAGAGCACCTTCGCGGAGTGGGCCCTGCCCGTGGGCTGGGCCTTCGCCTGGTGGGGCACCAGCCTGTACTGGCTGGCCGGCGTCATGTACATCGTCCAGGCCCGGCAGGTCGTCCTGAGCGCGCGCGCAGCGTCGGTGTCCGGATGACGCCCCCCACCTCGCACCGCGTGCCCGAGCAGCAGGCCACGCTGCCCGGGCGGCGCCCTGACGAGTCGATGACCCTGCTCACGTCGATGATGGAGCGGCCCCTCGACCCGGGGTATGCCGCGGCGGCCGAACGGCGCGCGGCAGCTGGTCTTCCGCCGGCCACCAGCACCCGCACGCCCGCCGTCCTCGTCGCCGCCATCGTGCTCGGGCTGCTTCTCGCGGTCGGCGCCGTGTCCCTGCGCCAGCGCGACGCGGCTCCGTCCCGGGCTCGCGCCGGCCTCGTCCAGCAGATCGAGGCTCGGCGCGCCACGGCCGACCAGAGCGCCCAGCGAGTGCAGGCACTGCAGGGCGAGATCGACCGGCTCCAGGCGAGCGCCCTCCGTGGCGAGGGTGGGCTGTCGGGGCGGCTGTCGTCGCTGGCCCTCGTCTCGGGAGCTACGGCCGTGACCGGGCCAGGCCTGACCATCACCCTCGATGACGCCCGTGGCGGCGACAACGGCAGCGCCGACGGCGACCCCCGCACCCAGGGGGACAACGACGAGGGCAGGGTGCTGTCCAAGGACCTCCAGATCGTCACCAACGGGCTGTGGGAAGCGGGCGCCGAGGCCATCGCCATCAACGGCCAGCGTCTCACGGCCCGCTCGGCGATCCGCTTCGCCGGGGAGGCGATCCTGGTCAACTACCGGCCGCTCACCCGCCCCTACGTCATCACCGCCCTCGGCTCGCCGGACCTCGAGGTGAACTTCGCCGACACAGCGGGTGGCTCCTACGTGCGTGCCCTCGAGGACAACTACGGGGTCCGTGTCACGATGGCCGGGTCAGAGCGCCTGAGCGTGCCTGCCGCCACCTCCCTCACCACGCGCTACGCGTCCGTGCCGGGGAGCGCCTCGGCGACCGGCGCGCCGACCACCGGCGCCCCGCCCACGGGGACACCGACCACGAGCACCGCGCCCACCACCTCGACCAACACCACGGAGCCAGCACAGTGATCCCGGTCCTCGGCCTCATCGGCGGCATCCTCATCGGCATCTTCCTGCAGCCGGAGGTGCCGCTCTGGCTCCAGCCGTACCTGCCCATCGCCGTGATCGCGGCGCTCGACGCCGTCTTCGGCGCCGTCCGGGCGGTGCTCGACGGCATTTTCAACGACAAGGTCTTCGTCGTCTCGTTCCTCGCCAACGTGGTCGTCGCCGCGTTCATCGTCTACCTCGGCGACCAGCTCGGCGTCGGCTCCCAGCTGTCCACCGGCGTCGTGGTCGTCCTCGGCGTCCGGATCTTCTCCAACGTCGCCTCGATCCGCCGACACCTGTTCCACGCATGAGCGACCCGACCGAGCCCACCCAGCCCACCCAGCCCACTCAGTCCACCGAGGCCGCTGAGGTGCCGACACCGCCCGGCGACGAGCCCCGCCCGCAGGGCTCCTGGCGGGCCATGTTCCGGATGGCCCGCCCCCGAGCCACCCGGGCCAACCTCTTCGCCGCCCTGCTGGCCATCGTGCTGGGGTTCGCCCTGGCCACCCAGGTGCAGCAGACCCAGGAGCAGGGGCTGGAACAGCTGCGCGAGGACGAGCTCGTGCGCATCCTCGACGACGTCACGCAGGACGCGGCCCGGCTGGGCAACGACGCCCGGGCACTCGAGCTGACCCGCGACCGGCTGGCCAGCGGCGCGGACAACAGCGCCGAGGCACTCAGGGCGGCCCAGGGTCGGGTCGACACCCTCGGCATCCTCTCGGGCAGCGCCCCCGCCGAGGGTCCGGGCATCGTGCTCACCATCGACGACCCGGCGGGCAAGGTCACCAGCGCCCTGCTGCTCGACGCCCTCCAGGAGCTGCGCGACGCCGGCGCCGAGGCCGTGCAGATCGGCTCGGTCCGTGCTGTGGCCAGCACCTACTTCACGGACACCCCGGACGGCATCGAGGTCAGCGGCGTGCCCGTGAAGTCGCCCTACGTCATCACGGCGATCGGCGGCAGCGCCACCATGGCCTCCGCCATGGACATCCCCGGCGGGGTCAACGAGTCGGTACGGCGCCTCGGCGCGGTCTCGACAGTGGACCAGCGGGACTCGGTCTCCATCACCGCATTGCACACCCTCGAAGAGCCTCAGTACGCTCGCCCCGTCCCTGGCCCCGCAGGCCGCTGACCAGCACGACCAGCACGACCCGCACCACCCGCAGCACGACCCCCGCACCCACTCTCGACGAGGAGAACCATGAGCGAGCTGGAGTACCCCGAGGACCTGCGCTACACCGCCGAGCACGAGTGGGTGCGCGCCGGCGACGGCGGGGTGGTCCGGGTGGGCATCACCTCCTTCGCCCAGGACGCCCTCGGCGACGTCGTGTACGTCAGCCTCCCGACGGTCGGCGACACCGTCGCGGTGGGCGACGCCTGCGGCGAGGTGGAGTCGACCAAGTCGGTCAGCGACCTCTACGCCCCGCTCGCCGGCGAGGTGACCGCGGTCAACGAGGCCCTGGACGCCACACCCGAGCTGGTGAACACCGACCCCTACGGCGAGGGTTGGATGTACGAGCTCAAGGTCGACGACCTTGCCGCCGTCGAGGGGCTCATGGGCCCGGCCGCCTACCGCGACCAGCTCGGCTGAGCCGGACCGCTCGCCGCGACGGCACGCCGCAGCGCGTGCCGGGCAAATTCCTGCGGCAAGGCGGAAGCATCACCTACCTTTTGTGTTTTGCTAGAAGCGCGCACGAGACACCAGACGAGGAGCCCGGTAGATGACTGGCAGCGAGCACGAGGAGCAGGCCTCCCGCGCCCACGAGCCCACGACGATGCGCCTTCCCGGCATCAGCGGCCTGGAGCAGATCGAGACCGGGGCCGAGGCGGAGGTCGCCCTGAGCAAGGCTGACCAGGCGACCGTGGACGCGCTCCGCACGGGCACGGCGCTCCTCGTGGTGCTGCGTGGCCCCAACACCGGCGCCCGCTTCCTCCTCGACGACGACGAGGTGGCCTCGGGCCGCCACCCGGACAGCGACATCTTCCTCGACGACGTCACGGTCTCGCGCAAGCACGCGGTCTTCCGCCGCGAGGGCGACACCTTCGTGGTGCGCGACGTGGGCTCGCTCAACGGCACCTACGTCAACCGCGAGCGCATCGACGAGGTCGCGCTGCAGACGGGCGACGAGGTGCAGATCGGCAAGTTCCGCCTGGTGTTCTACGCGGGCAAGGGCTGAACCCCCACCGCCAGGCCGGACCTCAGGTGAGTGCTCGCAGGGTCAGGCGCGCCATGACCATCGGGGCGGTGCTCGACGCCCTGAAGCCGGACTTCCCTGACATCAGCATCTCCAAGATCCGCTTCCTGGAGGCCGAGGGGCTGATCACGCCCGAGCGCACGCCGTCGGGTTACCGGCACTTCTCCGACGAGGACGTCGAGCGGCTCCGCTACATCCTGACCGCCCAGCGCGACCGGTTCTGGCCGCTGAAGGTGATCCGTGAGTCGCTCGACGCACTCGACCGCGGGCTCACGCCGCCGGGCGACAGCGAGGGCGAGCGACCGCAACCGCCGCGGCCCGCCCCCGACCCGGACGTCCCCACCGCGGCTGAGCTGACCCGTCCGGGCACTCTGCGCCTGACGCGCGAGGAGCTGGCGGCATCCGCCGGCCTCGACGCGCCCACACTGGAGGCGCTCGACACCTTCGGGCTCCTGCGCCCCGACGGCGGGGGCCACTACGGTGAGGCTGCGCTGGCGATCGCGCACGCGGCCGCCGGCCTCGCGGCATACGGCATCGAGCCTCGCCACCTGCGGCCGTTCCGGACGGCCGCCGACCGCGAGATCGGCCTGGTGCAGCAGGTCGCCGCGCCGCTGCGCGGCCGAGGTGGCCGGGCCGGCAAGGATGACCCGACCGGCGACATCCTGCGGCTGTGCATCGCGCTCCACACAGCCCTGGTCAAGGACGGGCTCGGCCAGGCCTGAGACGGGTGCCTGCGTGCGGGGTACGGTGGGGGAGTGAAGGTTCTTGACGTCCTCGGCGTCCGGGTCGAGATGCCCACCAACCACCCGATCGTCCTGCTGCGCGAGCGTGGCGGGGACCGCTACCTGCCGATCTGGATCGGGGCCGCCGAGGCGACCGCCATCGCGTACGCCCAGCAGGGCATCGAGCCTCCGCGCCCGCTGACGCACGACCTGCTCAAGAACGTGATCGAGGGGCTGGGCCACCAGCTCACCGAGGTGCGCATCGTCGCCCTCAAGGACGGCGTCTTCCACGCCGCGCTCGTCTTCGACGGCAAGGTGGAGATCTCCTCACGGTCCTCCGACGCGATCGCCCTGGCCCTGCGCACCGGGACGGAGATCATCGCCGGGGAGAGCCTGCTCGAGGAGGCGGGGGTGTCCATGGCCCCCGAGGAGGACGACGAGGTCGAGAAGTTCAAGGAGTTCCTCGACCACGTCTCGGCCGAGGACTTCCAGAAGCCCGGCGAGTCCGGCACGGAGCAGGGCCCCCAGAGCACCGAACCCTGAGCCTCAACTGGACATACAGGGTATGCCGGGGCGGTGCGACACGCCGGGGCCGGAGGGTCCACAGGTCGTTGACGTGCGGCGTTGTGCGGCCGTACCGTCAGGGAGTCCCTAATACGAGCAGTGTAGTTTTACAGGAGGTGAGCGCCGTGAACCCTACTGGGAAGCCCCAGCCCGGCACGACGACGGTGCCGGTCGCAGCGCAGGGCCTGTTGTTCACGGACGACCTTCCTGAGCTGAGCGAGGACATCGGCTACCGCGGCCCCACCGCCTGCAAGGCCGCCGGCATCACCTACCGCCAGCTCGACTACTGGGCCCGCACCGGCCTCGTCGAGCCGTCCGTGCGGGGCGCCACCGGATCGGGCACCCAGCGGCTCTACGGCTTCCGTGACATCCTCGTGCTCAAGGTCGTCAAGCGGCTGCTCGACACCGGGGTCTCGCTCCAGCAGATCCGCGTCGCCATCCAGGCGCTGCGTGAGCGCGGCGTCGAGGACCTCGCCCAGATCACGCTGATGAGCGACGGCGCCTCCGTTTACGAGTGCACCTCCGCCGACGAGGTCATCGACCTGGTCCAAGGCGGTCAGGGCGTCTTCGGCATCGCCGTCGGCCGTGTGTGGCGCGAGGTCGAGGGCGAGCTCGCCGAGCTGCCGAGCGAGCGCACCGAGGACGAGACGCCCGCCGCCCACCCGGACGACGAGCTGAGGGTCCGCCGGCAGGCCAGGCTCGCCTGAGCCGCTCGCACCCGTCTCGCACGAGCCCGCCTTCCCCCGGGGAGGCGGGCTCTGCTGTAGATTTGGGGTGCTGAACACCCCGCGCGGGAGAGTCCCCGCGTGCCGTCGCCACGGCGGCACGGCGGGGCGCCGAAGGGGCAAACTCCCCGGAACCTCTCAGGCGCCAGGACCGCGCGGATCAGGCACCTCTGGAGCGACGACCCCGCGTCGGCGTGACAGATGGGGAGGCGTCCTTCGTCGCATCGTGTCAGGAGCCTCATGTCCCACCACGCCCTCCCCGAGTTCGTCGCCCGGCACATCGGCCCGTCCGAGGAGGACGTGGCACAGATGCTCTCGGTCGTCGGCCACGACTCCCTGGAGTCGCTCGCCGATGTGGCCGTTCCCGGGGCCATCCGCTCCGAGCGCGCCCTCCACATCGACCCCGCGCCCTCGGAGTCCGTAGTCATCGAGGAGCTGCGGGCGGTCGCCCAGCGCAACCAGGTGCACACGTCGATGATCGGCCTCGGCTACTACGACACGCTCACCCCGGCGGTCATCCAGCGCAACGTGCTCGAGAACCCGGCGTGGTACACCGCCTACACCCCCTACCAGCCGGAGATCTCGCAGGGCCGCCTCGAGGCGCTGCTGAACTTCCAGACCATGGTCGCCGACCTGACCGGCCTGCCCACGGCTGGCGCGTCCCTGCTCGACGAGGGCACCGCCGCCGCCGAGGCCATGACGCTGATGCGCCGCGCCAGCAAGGTCGCGGCCGACGCCGTGCTCGTGGTGGACCAGCACGTCTTTCCGCAGACCCTGGCCGTCATGCAGACCCGGGCAGTGCCGCTCGGCCTCGGCGTGGTCGTCGCCGACCTGACCGGTGTCACGAGCGCGGACGCCCTGCGCGCTGCAGCCGGGGGCCGTGACGTCTTCGGTGTGCTCGTGCAGTACCCCGGTGCCGACGGCGAGCTGCGCGACTGGCGTGCCGTCGCCGACGCCGCCCACGAGCTCGGGGCCCTCGTGACCGCCGCCGCCGACCTGCTCGCCCTGACCCTGGCCACGACGCCGGGGGAGTGGGGCGCCGACGTCGCGGTCGGCACCACGCAGCGGTTCGGCGTGCCCATGGGCTTCGGCGGTCCGCACGCCGGCTACATGAGCGTCCGCGCCGGGCTCGAGCGCTCCCTGCCCGGTCGCCTGGTCGGGGTCTCCGTCGACGCCGACGGCTCCCCGGCCTACCGGCTCGCCCTACAGACCCGCGAGCAGCACATCCGCCGCGAGAAGGCGACGTCCAACATCTGCACCGCCCAGGTGCTCCTGGCCGTGATGGCCTCGATGTATGCCGTGTACCACGGCCCCGAGGGGCTGGCGGCGATCGCGCGGCGCACCCACGCGCACGCCCGCGCCCTGGCCACCGGCCTGCGGGAGGAGGGCGTCGACGTCCGGACGGAGACGTACTTCGACACCATCACCGTCTCCGTGCCCGGCCGGGCCGACGAGGTGGTCCGCGAGGCCGCCAACCGGGGCGTGAACCTGTGGCGGGTCGACGACGACCACGTCTCGGTGAGCACCGACGAGACGACCACGCTGACCGACCTCGAGCACGTCTGGGCGGCCTTCGGCGTCGTGGGGCGGCGCTCGGTCGAGGTGGCGGCGCCGCAGTGGCCGGAGCACCTCGTCCGCACCAGCGACTACCTCACGCACCCGATCTTCCACGCCCACCGCAGCGAGACCTCCATGCTTCGCTACCTGCGCCGGCTCGCCGACCGCGACTTCGCGCTCGACCGCGGGATGATCCCGCTCGGCTCGTGCACCATGAAGCTCAACGCGACCACCGAGATGCAGGCCGTCACGTGGCCGGAGTTCGCGGGCCTGCACCCGTTCGCACCGGCCACGCAGACCGAGGGCATCCGCGGGCTCATCGACGACCTCGCCTCGTGGCTGTGCACCATCACCGGCTACGACGCCGTCTCTCTCCAGCCCAACGCCGGCTCCCAGGGTGAGCTCGCCGGCCTGCTGGCGATCCGCGCCTACCACCGCGAGAACGGCCAGGGCGAGCGCAACATCTGCCTCATCCCGGCCAGCGCGCACGGCACCAATGCGGCCAGCGCGGTCATGGCGGGCATGAAGGTGGTCGTGGTGAAGACCGCTGCCGGCGGCGACATCGACATGGACGACCTGCGCGCCAAGGTGGCGCAGCACCGCGACCAGCTGGCCGCGATCATGGTGACCTACCCGTCGACGCACGGCGTCTTCGAGGACACCATCACGGAGCTGTGCGGCCTGGTGCACGACGCCGGCGGCCAGGTGTACGTCGACGGGGCCAACCTCAACGCCCTCGTCGGACTGGCCCAGCCCGGCAAGTTCGGCGCCGACGTCTCGCACCTGAACCTGCACAAGACGTTCTGCATCCCGCACGGTGGCGGCGGCCCCGGTGTCGGCCCGGTCGCGGTCCGCGCGCACCTCGCGCCCTACCTGCCGAACCATCCCCTCGCCCCCGAGGCCGGTCCGGAGACGGGAGTCGGCCCGATCTCCGCGGCGCCCTACGGCTCGGCCAGCATCCTGCCGATCTCGTGGGCCTACGTCCGGCTCATGGGCGGTGCCGGTCTCACCCGGGCCACGCAGGTGGCGGTGCTGAACGCCAACTACGTCGCGGCTCGACTGCGCGAGCACTTCCCGGTGCTGTACTCCGGGCACGAAGGGATCGTGGCCCACGAGTGCATCCTCGACCTGCGCGACCTGACCAGGCGCACCGGCGTCTCCGTCGACGACGTGGCCAAGCGGCTCATCGACTACGGCTTCCATGCGCCCACGATGTCGTTCCCCGTCGCGGGCACCCTGATGGTGGAGCCGACCGAGAGCGAGGACCTCTACGAGCTCGACCGGTTCTGCGCCGCGATGGTCGCCATCCGCGGCGAGATCGCCGAGGTCGAGGCAGGGGAGGTCTCGCTGGCCGACAGCATGTTGCGCAACGCGCCCCACACCGCCGCCGCCCTGGCCGGCAAGTGGGACTACCCGTACGAGCGCTCTGCTGCCGCCTTCCCCGTGGGTGTCGACGCCGCCGACAAGTACTGGCCGCCGGTGAGCCGCATCGACGGCGCCTACGGCGACCGCCACCTGGTCTGCTCCTGCCCGTCCCCGGAGGAGCTGGCGGCGGAGTGACGGCTGGCGAGTGACCGCACCCGAGTGACGGCGTGAACGGACGAGGGGCCCGGCAGCTGCCGGGCCCCTCGTCGTGATCTCAGCGGCTTTTCCTGTTGTCGGCGTGGTCCTTCCAGCGCTCTTCCCAGCCCCGCGCGGGCGACGACAGGGGCCTTTCCGCCTGAACCATCGCGCCTTCCGCCCGAACGTCCGGGGGCGCTCAGCGGATCCTGAACCAATGACCACCGCCCCGCCACCGCCCCGCCGTCGCCCCGCGATGCCCGACCCGAGGACATCGAGCAGCTACTGCCGTTGCCAACGCCATGTGTGGTTGGGCACGACAGCCGCGATCTTTGCCGCAGCTCTCCATGCGGCTTCTTCGGCTTCACGGAGTGGCTGTGGCGTCGATACTTCAGGTCCCCAGTGGGCTAACCCGAGCGCCTTCTCTCATCCCTCCCCGACCATTCCGGATCGGGGCATGAGCGGGCGTCTTGCGCGCGAAGCAACAGCGGGCGTCTTGCGCGCGAAGCAACTGGGCGCGAGCGCCTAGCAGCTGACCGACTCCAGCACCTTGGCGAGTTCCACCGGTCGGCTCACCATCGGCCAGTGCCACGTCGGCAGCTCGATGTACGTCCAGTCGCCGTCGACCATGTGCGCAAACGTCGGCGCGTAGGGCGCCATCTGCCGCAGTTGCTCAAGGCTGAAGCTGCACAGCACGCCGGTCCGCGGCAGGCGTTCCCAGGCGCCGGTGAGCGCGACCGGCTGGGTGGCGGTGCGCCAGGGCTGCGGCTGTGAGCCTTCGACCAGTGCGGCCACGGCGTCGTCGTCGACGTCGGGAGCCTCGGCGGCGAGCACGGCCCAGGGCGGCGGGGGGAGTTGCCAGCCCTCGCCGTGTGTCATGACCAGGTCTTGGTTGGCCGCCCGCGCGTCGGGTCCCTCGAAGTCGGCCTGCGCCATGCCGTCCGGCAGGGGACCCGAGTCGATGTAGACCAGGCGGGCCACACGCTCAGGCGCGCGGTCTGCCGCACCGGTTGTCACGAGGGCGCCGTAGCTGTGGCCGACGAGCACGACGTCGTGCAGGTCGTGCTGCTCGAGCAGATGCAGGACGTCGTCGATGTGGGTCGTCAGGTCGGTCTTCGGCGAGGCGAGGTGGGCGCGCTCGCCCATGCCGGAGAGGTCGACGGCGTGGGCGACGTGGCCGCGCTCGCTCAGCGAGTCTGCGACTGAGCGCCAGACCGAGGCGCCGAGCCAGAAGCCGGAGACGAGGACGTAGGTGGTGGTGTTCATGACCAGGACGTTAGAGTGGTTTGTGGACAGTTTCCGCCCGGTATTCAGAGTGCGCATCGCAGTTCTTTCTAGGCAGCCCCGAGGGGAGCCGTGACCCGCCCGACCGCACGCGTGCTGGCGATGCTGGAGCTGCTTCAGGCGGGTGGGCAGCGCACCGTCGGCGATCTCGCGGCGCGGCTCGGGGTCGACGAGCGGACCGTCCGGCGCTACGCGGAGCATCTTGCCGACCTCGGGGTCCCGGTCCAGGCGCAGCGGGGCAGGTACGGCGGCTACCGGCTCTCACCGGGCTACAAGCTGCCGCCGCTGATGCTCACCGACGACGAGGCCGTCGCCGTCGTCCTGGGCCTGCGGGCCGCGGAACGCGCGGGGCTCGCCACCACCGACCAAGCGGCGACGGCGAGCGCGCTGGCCAAGGTGTCGCGTGTGCTGCCGCGGGCCCTGGGCCAGCGGCTCGACAGCCTGCTGTCGACCGCGCACTTCACGACCCCGGCGCGCGCCAGCGCTCCCGCCGGCGCCGACACGCTGCTTGATCTCGCCTGGGCAGCGCAAGCGCGGCGCACCGTCGTGATCGCCTACACCGCCTGGGACGGACAGGAGTCGCAGCGTGAGCTCGACGTCTACGGCCTGGTCTTCCACTTGGGTCGGTGGTACGCCACCGGACACGATCACGGCCGTGATGACGTGCGGACATTCCGTTTGGACCGCATCGCCTCAGTTAGACAGGGCGACGGCTCCTACATCGTGCCCACCGAGTTCGACGCGACGATGCAGGTCGTGTCCGGCATCGCGGCGGTTGGGTGGTCGCACGAGGTCGCCGTCGTGCTGCGGACCACCCTCGCGGAAGCGGGCGAGCGACTGCCCCCGAGCGTGGGGCGGCTGACCGAGCACCTTGACGGCGTGCTCCTCGAGACGCGCGTCGAGCACCTCGACGGCATGGCCTGCATGCTGGCCGGGCTCGGCTGGGACTTCGAGGTGATCACCCCCGACGCCCTGCGCGACGAGGTCCTCACCCTGTCCGACCGCCTCCGAGTCAGCGCGGTGCGCGGCGCCGTCGCCGGCTCCACGGCTGGTCCGCGGAGTCCGTGAGCGACACCACCCCGCCGCACATCTCCAGCTCGTCACTGCGACGACCCGTCCGGAGCTCGGCATGACCGCGCAGACAGCGGCAGATGAGTGCATCTACGGGAGCCGCCGGTGGACACGGCAGGAGCGCTCACGAGCCGCTTGCTGCCTCCCGGGACGAGGAGCACGGCGCCGCCGCCCTGCAGAGGACCACGGTCAAGGAGATCGCCCAAGAGGCCGCAGCGGCCTGACGATGAGCAAGGCGGCCGATACCGACCAGAGCCAATCGTGCGCATCGGGGCAGGGCGGGTAGCGTGTCGGTTAGGAGGTGCGCGGAATGCACCGCTACATCGACGAGTTACGTCTGCTGCAGGCGATCCGGCTGGCGGTGCTTGCCACCGATGCGGCGGGGACCATCACCTTCGTCAACCGGGCCGCGGCCGAGGTCTTCGCCACCGTCGACGCCGAGCTGGTCGGTCACCAGGTGCACGACCTGATCGCGCCCGGCGCCAGTGACGGTCCGCTGGACCTCGACGCGGTGATGGCGGGTGATACCTGGCGGGGCGACCTGACCCTGCGGCGCCCTCGCGGTGACACCTTCGTCGCCGCCGTGTCCGGCACACCGGTCCGCGACCCAACCGGCCAGATCACCGGGATCGTAGTGGTCGCGGAGGACATGAGCGAGATCC
>NZ_JARGZF010000004.1 GCF_029222705.1 Knoellia sp. p5-6-4 | reverse complement strand
CCGCGCGGCGGTCGGCCGGGCCCAGGCAGGCGGTCTCGCGGGCGAAGATGGTGGCTCGCCACTCGCTGACCCGGCCGTGGCGCAGGTGCTCGCCGGTGTGGGGCAGCTCGGCGTCCAGCGCCTTGGCGAGCCCGAGGTGCCGTGAGCCCCGTGCCGGGGACTCGCGCCGGGCCAGGGCCACCTGGGCGGCCACCCCTCGACCGCGTTCCCGGGCCGGCACCCCCGCTCCGGCCTGCACCGCGCGCTGGGAGGCGTCGAACGCCACCGCCACGGAGGCCTGGGCGCCGGCGCAGGCGTGCTTGACCGCCTCCAACAGGCCGAGCTGGTCGACCCGCTCGGCGTCCGACACGGCGGTGTCGAGCGTGGGCAACCTCTCGAGGAACGAAGCAAGGTCCGCAGTGGTGAGGGGCGGTGCACTCGGCAGGGGCGCCGCACAGTCACCGGGCGCAGCTGCGCCACCCCCGAACACCCTCGGATCGCGCGCCATCAACTCCCCCTCACGCTCGTCGTCGAACGTGGGACCAACACTAGAAGAGCGGTCTGACAACCCGACTTCGGTGATGCGGGTACGCCATCGCAGCACGTGATCGAACGTGCGTGTCGAGCGACCTGGCACTGAGCGCGGACATAGCGGGGACGCCTGTCGCCTTCGCATCCCCTGCCATGGAAGCCCCCTTCGCACGTGTCCTCGACGCGTGCCAACAACGCTAGAAGAGGGGTCTGACACTGACTTTGGGCGAGGAGTCAGCGCCCTCGCACGAGGTCGAGAATCCGCCGCCACCACGGCTCGGAGTCGTACCGGGCCAGGGACGGGCTGCTCGGAAGGGCCCTCACGGCAGGCTGCTGCCGGGGTGGCTCCTCCTCGTTCTGTTCCGCTCGCAGCACTCGCCACTGCTCGACCAGCTCGTCCACGTCCACCGTGCGGGCCAGCATCGGCGGGAACGGCCCGACCACCGGCCGCAGGCGGTCTAGCTTGACCCGGCGGTTGTAGTCCTCGAGCACCGCCCGCGCCGACTCCTCGGTGCGCAGGTCGAGCAGGGAGTGGGGGAACCCGGCAGCCTCCTTCCGCAGGGCCATGGCCGGCGGCATCGCGTCTGTCATGTCGAGGCCCTCGCGCTGCACCAGCTGCCTGACCCACCAGTCCGGGTCGTCCGAGTCCAGGCCCCTCAACGGCTTTCCGGCTCCGGGCAGGTTGTCGAACTCGCCGCGCTCCTGCGCCTCCCGGATCTGCCTCTCGACCAGGGACTCGTACGGGTCCATGCGATCGAGCGTAAGCCGCCGACGGACGACGGGTCAGCCCCGCAGGTCCCTCTCGTAGAGCCGGGTGGTCGACTCGAGGTGGTCGTACCGGTACGGCCTCGTCTCCCCCGTCGCCTCGAACCCCAGCCGCAGCCAGAACCCCAGCACCGGGGCGTTGGTGTCGACCACCGCGAGCCGGAACAGGCGCACCTCCGGCCACTGCCCGGCATACCTCTCGGCGGCGGCCATGGCCGCCGCACCGACACCCTGGCCCTGCCGGCTGCCCGCCACCAGGAGCAGGCCGACGAACACGTACTCGGGGCTCGGGTACCCGCGCAGCAGGTCGACCACCGCCACCAGCTCGTCGCGCTGGAACAGGCCGAGCACGACCTTGTGCGTCTCGGGCACCGACTCCGGGCGCATCATCAGCAGGCTGAGGGCGTCCGAGGGTCCTGGCGGGTAGCCGGTGACCCGCTCGCTGTAGCCGGGATCGGACTCGAGCAGCGCCTGCAGCACGCCCTCGTCGCCCTCGTCGAGCTCCCGTAGGGTCAGCTCCATGCGCACAGTGTCCCTCCTCCCCTCGACCACGGAAATCCTGTTCGCGCTTGGCGCCGGGGACCAGGTCGTCGGGGTGACCTTCGAGTGCGACTACCCGGCCGAGGCCCGCAGCCGCCGCATCGTCTCGACGACCGCCATCCCGCAGGGCCTGAGCCCGCACGAGATCGACGCCTTCGTGACGAAGGCGACGCACGCAGGCGAGGACCTCTACCACCTCGATGCCGGCGCCCTCGCCGAGCTCGACGCCGACCTCGTCGTCACGCAGGACCTCTGTGCTGTCTGCGCCGTCGACGTGAGCAAGGTCGACGACGCCCTCGACTACCTCGGCTGCCGCGCTGAGGTGCTCACCATCGACCCGCACACCCTCGAGGAGGTGCTGGCCTCGATCACCACGATCGGCGACGCCACCGGCACCCGCGACCGGGCTGACGAGATCGTCGCCGACCTGCGGCAGCGACTCAGTCGTGTCGCGAAAACCGTTGCGGCGCAACGTGCGCCGCGTGCGCTCGTGCTCGAGTGGACCGACCCGCCGTTCGCCCCCGGCCACTGGGTGCCCGAGATGGTGACCGCTGCCGGCGGGGTCAACGCCCTGGGTGTGCCGGGTGAGAAGTCGGCGCGCACCACCTGGGCGGCCGTGCACCAGAGCGGCCCCGAGGTCATCCTCGCAGCCCCCTGCGGCTACCACCTCGACGGCGCAACGGCGTTGGCGCAGAGGGCGATCGACGACGGACACCTGCCCCACGGCATACCGGTCTGGGCCGTGGACGCGAACGCGTCGTTCGCGCGCCCCGGGCCCCGGCTGGTCGACGGCGTCGAGGCCCTCGCCGGGATCTTCCACCCGGAAACGGCGGAGGCGCCGAGCCCGGAGATGGCCCGGCGCCTCCGCTGAAACTGAGACGCGTCGTCGCGCAGCGCGATCAGTCGACGAGCGACGCCAGCAGGTCGGCCCGGGTGAGCACACCCACGGGCTTGCCGTCCTCGACCACCATGATCGCGTCGGCGGTCTCGAGCTCGTGGCGGGCGTCGGCGATCGGCTGGCCGGCTCCGACCAGCGGCAGCGACGGCTCCATGTGCTGCTCGACCGAGTCGGTCAGGTGCGCCTTGCCGGCGAAGAGCTTCTCCAGCAGCGAGCGTTCGCTGACCGCACCGGCCACCTCGCCGGCCATGACGGGCGGCTCGGCCTTGACGACCGGCATCTGCGAGACGCCGTACTCGTGGAGGATCTCGATGGCGTCGCGCACCGTCTCGGTGGGGTGCGTGTGCACCAGCGCCGGGAGGTCGCCGGCCTTCTTGTGCAGCACCTCGCCGACGGTGGCCTCGCCCGCCGCCTTCATGAAGCCGTAGGAGCTCATCCACTCGTCGTTGAAGATCTTCGACATGTAGCCGCGACCCGAGTCGGGCAGCAGGACGACGACGACCGCGTCGGCGGGCAGGTCCTTGGCCGCGCGCAGGGCCGCCACGACGGCCATGCCGCAGGATCCGCCGACGAGCAGGCCCTCCTCGCGGGCGAGCCGGCGGGTCATGCCGAACGAGTCGGCGTCGCTGACGGCGATCACCTGGTCGACGACCTTCGGGTCGTAGGCGCTCGGCCAGAAGTCCTCACCGACGCCCTCGACGAGGTAGGGACGACCGGAGCCACCGGAGTAGACCGAGCCCTCGGGGTCGGCGCCGATGATCTGCACGCGCCCACCCTCGCGGTCGGCGGACACCTCGCGCAGGTAACGGCCGGTGCCGGTGATGGTGCCGCCGGTGCCCACGCCGGCCACGAAGTGCGTGACCCTGCCGTCGGTGTCCTCCCAGATCTCCGGCCCGGTCGTGGCGTAGTGCGAGTTGGGGCCCTCGGGGTTGGCGTACTGGTTGGGCTTCCAGGCTCCCTCGATCTCCTTCACGAGCCGGTCGGAGACCGAGTAGTAGGAGTCGGGGTGGTCGGGGGCGACGGCGGTCGGGCAGACGACGACCTCCGCGCCGTAGGCCTTGAGCACGTCGCGCTTGTCCTGGCTGACCTTGTCGGGGCAGACGAACACGCACGAGTAGCCCTTGCGCTGCGCCACGAGCGCCAGCCCGACACCGGTGTTGCCGGAGGTCGGCTCGACGATGGTGCCGCCGGGCTTGAGCTCGCCGGAGGCCTCGGCGGCCTCGACCATGCGCAGGGCGATGCGGTCCTTCACGGACCCGCCCGGGTTCATGTACTCCACCTTGGCCAGGACCGTGCAGGCCACGCCCGCGTCCCTGGTGACGTTGTTGAGCTTGACGAGGGGTGTGTTCCCGACGAGGTCGGCGATGTGCTCTGCGTACTTCACGCCGGCCATCCTCTCAGATGCTGGACATTCCGTATGCCGTGCGGCAGGTCCGCGCGCGCCCCACGTCGGGTGGGCCGGCCTCGGGCACAACCTGTCCGCGGGGGTCGTTACGGTGGGTGACCCGAGGGCTGAGAGGAGCAGGGATGGGGCGGGCACGACGCGCACGCAGGATCGCGGCGACCGCGGCCTACGGCGGTGGCGGGGTCGCGGCCGGAATCGGCGCGCTCGGGGCCCTCGGCTACGGCCTGCTCAAGGCGGAGGCCCGGATAGCCCGCCGCGTCGTGGGCATCCACTTCGAGGGCGCACCCGACGACGACGGCGTCTACGGCGCCGGCGCGGGCGAGCCGGTCCAGCTCCTCATGCTCGGCGACTCCTCGGCCGCGGGCATGGGCGCCGACAACCGCTACCAGACCGTGGGCGCGATCATCGCCACCGGCGTCTCCGCCCTCACCGGCCGGCCGGTCCACCTGACCAACGCGGCCGTGATCGGCGCGGAGTCCGCGGGGCTCGAGCTCCAGGTCGCCAACGCGCTCGACCGGGTGCCCGAGCCGCACGTGGCAGTGATCATGGTCGGCGCCAACGACGTCACCCACCGCGTCAACCGTGTCGTCGCCGTCCGCCACCTCGAGTCGGCGGTGAAGCGGCTGCGCGACGTCGGCGCCGAGGTCGTGGTCGCCACCTGCCCGGACCTCGGCACCATCGGGCCGATCCCCCAGCCGCTGCGGATGCTCGGCCGCCGCTGGAGCCGCGACCTCGCGGCCGCCCAGACGGTCGCCGTCGTCGAGGCCGGCGGGCGCACCGTCTCGCTCGGCGACCTGCTCGGCCCGGAGTTCGCCGAGCGACCGCACGAGCTGTTCAGCCAGGACCGTTTCCACCCCTCCCCTGCCGGCTACGCCCGCTGCGCCGCCGCGCTCCTGCCCAGCGTCTATGCCGCCCTCGGCGTGTGGGAGGGGGCGCCCGAGGAGGAGCGGCTGCCCGACCGCAGGCGCGGCGAGGGCATCGGCCCCGTGGCCCTCGCGGCAGAGCAGGCGGTGCGCGACGCCGGCACCGAGGTCAGCGCCACCGAGATCGCCGGACAGGCGCGCGGGCCGCGCGGCCGCTGGGCGAAGCTGCTGCGCCGTCCGCGCATCCCGATCGCCCGGCGGGGCGGCGACGAGGCGCCGGAGGGCGAGACCAAGGCCACACCGGGGGGCGAGCCGGAACGGCATACGATCGTCGGTGACTGAGCGCCCGCTTACCGCGGCCCTCACCCCCACCGCTTGACGAGAGGAACACCAAGTGACCGAAGCAGTGATCGTCTCGACCGCCCGCACGCCCATCGGGCGCGCCTTCAAGGGTTCGCTCAAGGACGTGCGCCCCGACGACCTCTCGGTCGCCGTCATCGAGGCCGCACTGGCCAAGGTGCCGCAGCTCGACCCCTCGCTGGTCGAGGACCTCTACTGGGGCTGCGCAGAGCCCTCGGGCAAGCACGGCTCCAACATGGCCCGGGTCATCTCGGTGCTCGCCGGCTTCGACCACCTCCCCGGCGCGACCGTCAACCGCTTCTGCGCCTCCTCGGTGCAGACGACCCGGATGGCCTACCACGCCATCAAGGCCGGCGAGGGCGACATCTTCATCTCCGGCGGCGTCGAGTGCGTCTCGCAGTACAGCAACTGGGCCGGTGCGGGTGGGTCGGCGGGCGAGAACCAGAACCCGAAGTTCGCCGACGCCAAGGCGCGCAGCGAGCAGATCGCCAAGGACAACACCACCTGGACCGACCCCCGCGAGGAGGGCCTGGTCCCCGACGTGTACCTGTCCATGGGCCAGACCGCCGAGAACGTCGCCACCCTGCGCGGCGTCTCCCGCGAGCGCCAGGACGAGTGGGGCGTGAGCAGCCAGAACCGCGCCGAGAAGGCCATCGCCGACGGCTTCTTCGAGCGCGAGATCGCCCCGGTGACGCTCAGCGACGGCACCGTGGTGACCAGGGACGACGGCCCCCGCGCCGGCGTCACCCTCGAGGCGGTCTCGCAGCTGCAGCCGGTGTTCCGCGAGAACGGCACCATCACGGCCGGCAACTGCTGCCCCCTCAACGACGGCGCGGCCGCCGTGGTGGTCATGAGCGACGCGAGGGCCAAGGACCTCGGCATCACCCCGCTCGCGCGCGTCGTGGGCACCGGCGTCTCCGCCCTCTCCCCCGAGATCATGGGCCTCGGCCCGGTGGAGGCCTCGCGGCAGGCGCTGGCCCGCGCCGGGATGTCGATCGGCGACATGGACCTCTACGAGATCAACGAGGCGTTCGCGGCCCAGGTGCTGCCCAGCGCCGACGACCTCGGGATGGACTTCGACAAGCTCAACGTGCACGGCGGCGCCATCGCCCTCGGCCACCCCTTCGGCTCCACCGGGGCCCGCATCACGACGACACTGCTCAACGGCCTGCAGGCCCGCGACGGCCAGTTCGGCCTCGAGACCATGTGCGTCGGCGGCGGCCAGGGCATGGCGATCATCTACGAGCGCCTCAGCTGACGCCGGGGCCGGCAGCAGCCCCACACCGCCGAGGGCGGCTTCCCGGAAGCGGATTACGGGAAAGCCGCCCTTCGGCGTCTCTGCCTCGGCAACGATGGCTCGCATGCGGCTCTTCCGACGCGACGCGCGCCCCGGTGAGCCCGCTGCCGCCATCGCCGCATTCTGGGACTGGTGGGCGTCGACGGGCCGCGACGCGGTGACGTCCGCCATCGAGGACCGCGAGCCGGACCGGGTCGCGGACCAGCTCAACGAGGCGGTCGGCACGATCCACCCGGACCTCGCCTGGGAGGTGGGGGCGGGCGACCTCGCCCAGCACGTGCTCGTGGTGACCGCCGAGGGCGACCCCGAGCTGCGCCCCCTGGCAAGTCGCTGGCTCCGTTCCTGCCCTGCGGTCGACGAGACCTGGGAGTATGCTGCCTCGCGTCAGCCCGCGCGGGACGTCGGGGACATCGTGCTCGGCATCGGGGACCGCGAGGTCTCCTTCAACGACATCCGCGTGGGGGCGCGGCGCGAGGGGTTGCACCTCGAGGTCAGCGTGTACCACCCGCTCTTCGTCGACCTCGACGAGCAGCTCCGCGGACAGGTCGCCTTCCTGGCCCTCGACGCCGCGCTCGGCGAGGACGACGTCGAGGCCTGGGTCGGCGAGATCACCTGCGCCACCGAACCGCCGCTCGACGGCTTCCCGCTCACCGGCCTGCGCAGCGTGGTGAGCGACCTGCGCGACGACAACACCGCCGACGACGGCACCCCCAACTGGGTGGTCATGGAGGCCCAGGGCGACGAGGGGCCGGTCATGGCGCTCGCGCAAGTGCCTCTCTCGCCGGTGACGGCGCCCACCCTGGACACCCATGTGGCCGTGTTGGTGCCCTACACCGACCTGACCGAGCAGGGCTATCCCGGGCCGGGGTCCCTGGGGCCGCTGCGGGCACTGGAGGAGCACCTCACCGAGCGGATCTCCGGCAGTGGGCGCATCGTCGCCCACCAGTCGCACCGGGGGATGCGCGTGCTGCACATCTACGTCGACTCGACCACGCCGGCGGTGGAGCAGATGCGGGCGGCGGTGGACGCGTGGGAGCAGGGGCGGATCCGCGTCCAGGTCACGTCCGACCCCGGCTGGCACAACGTCGCCCACCTGCGGGCCTAGGGGCCGCGGCGGGCAGGGCCCTCAGGCGAGCCTGCGACGAAGGCCGGCCAGCACCGCCTCCAGGCCCTCGGCCGGCCCCGCCCGGCAGGCGTCGTAGACCAGGACGGTCAGCTGGTCCATCACGACCGCGGGTCCGAGGTCGGGCACGTCGGGCACGTCCTCGGGAGTGAGGCCGGCAAGGACCTCCCGCACGGCCGGCACACAGCGAAGCGCGTGGTCCAGCGGCAGCTGTTGCCACCGCTGGACCACGCGCCGCAACTCGTCGGCCACGCCCTGCGGAACCGGGGAGGTTGCAGGGACGGTCACCGGCTGGTCACTCGCTGCGCAGGCGTCCGAGCAGGCGCAGGATCTCGAGGTACAGCCAGACCAGCGTCACGATGAGGCCGTGGGCCAGCAGCCAGGAGTACTTCTGCGGGGCTCCTGCCGCGATGGCGCGCTCGATCGAGTCGAAGTCGACGGCGAGCGACAGCGAGGCCAGGCCCACCGCGAAGATCGAGATGCCGATGCCGAGGGCGCCGGTGCCGCCGAAGCCGAACGGCGTGTTGGTGATGAGGGCGTAGCCGAGGTTGACCACCGCGAAGAGCGCGTAGCCCATGATCGCCATGGTCATGATGCGGCGGAACTTGTCGGTGACCTTGATCAGGCCGACCTTGTAGGCCAGGAGCATGCCCGCGAAGACGGACAGGGTGGCCAGCACCGCCTGGGTGACGATCCCCTCGTAGAAGTCGGCGTAGACAGCGCTGACGGCGCCCACGAGCAGGCCCTCGACGACGGCGTAGCCGACGATGAGGGGCACGCTGACGGTCTTCTTGAAGGCGATGACCAGGCCCAGCACGAGGGTGAGGGCGATGCCGCCCAGCACGATGACGGGTCCGAACTGCGGCGCGAGCGCCCAGCCGACGCCCGCGAAGACGAGCAGCAGGACGAAGAGCCCGGCGGTCTTCATGACCACGTCGTCGAGGGTGACCCGGCCGGCCTGCACCGCGCTGGCCGGCGGCTGGTTGTACATCTCCTGGAGCTGCTGGTCGCTCATCGTGGGCTGGCCCCACGACGGCGCAGGCGCCGCGGGCTGCGGCGGCTGGGGTCCGCGGTCACGGAAGCCGGCGTAGCCCTGCTCGGCCTCGCGCTCGATCCGGTTGAACACCGGGTTACTGGCCATGAAGTCCCTCCTTGGGGGCTTGGTCGGCCTGCTGGGGCCGTCTCACACACAGTAATTGCTCGGGACCTGACAAATGTTCCCGAGACCCTCGTGCCCCCGACGGGAGTCGAACCCGCAACACAGCGATTTTAAGTCGCCTGCCTCTGCCAGTTGGGCCACGGGGACAGGCGCAAGCCTAGGGGGCGACCGCCTCCACCCCAGACAGCGACGCGGTCGGCACGGGGGCCGGCTCCCTGCCCGGGGTCGGCACGATGGTCGTCGTCGGCACGGGGGCAGGCTCCGGCTCGGTGGTGGTCGCCGACGGCGAGCCGGCGGCGAGCAGCATCAGCACGGCGGCCGTCAGAGGCGCCGCGAGCGCCGCAACCGCGGCCGCAGGCACCGCGCGACCGAGCGCAGGAGCAGCGCGCCCCGGGGGCGCAGGGGTGCGTGCCGGGAGCGGCCGGGGCGACCAGCTCGTGGCGGCGAGGGCCATATCCGCATGGTAGGTCCGCCACGACCGGTGCCGCAGCGTTGTGAAAAAGCCGCCGCCGCGAGACCTCGAGCCGCCATGATCCTCGTCGTGGGCACACACGGGGGTGGGGGCAGTCGCCCGTCTGCGGATGAGACTCGCCGGGCGCTGAGGTGGCTCGGCGCGCCCCCGACCCTGCTCGCGCTGGCCGTGCTCGCGCTCAACGACCACGTGCTCAAGCAGGCGGCCCCGGGCGTGGTCACGGGCAAGCTGAGCGACGTGGCCGGGCTGGTGGTGGTCCCGCCACTGCTGGCCGTGGGCCTCGCGCTGCTGCGGGTGCCGCGGCCCGCGGGGGTCTCCCTCGTCGCGACCGGCGTCGGGTTCGTGCTCGTGAAGACCACAGAGGGTGGCGTCGACGCGGCGAACGCGCTCTGGTCACTGCTCTGGCCGACGCGGATCCTGCGCGATCCCACCGACCTGGCCGCCCTCCCCGCCCTCCTCCTCGCAGCCTGGGTGGCGGGGGCCCTGCGGCGGCCCACGTCACCCGGCCGTCACAGCCTGGGACTCGCCCTGGGCTCCCTCGCGCTCCCCTTCGCCGTGGTGGCCACCGCCGCCACCTCCCCCTGTCACACACCCGAGGGCCTGCGGGACGTGGGGGTGGTCCGGGGTGACTTCAGCGGCCCACCCGCCGGTGCGGAGAACCGCCTCGTCGTCTCCCTGAGCTACCGGAGCGTCTCCATCGACACCGATGGCCGGCTGAGCCGCCTGAGTGGCGTGGACCAGGCCCGGGTGTCCGACCTCGGTCCGTCCCTCGAGGAGACGTGCTCGACCGCGCAGCCCCAGCGCTGCTGGCGGCGCCACCCCGGAACCCGTGAACCGTGGGTCGAGGCCACGACCGACGGTGGAACCACGTGGACCACCGACTACCGGATGCCGGGGGCAGAGCTGGAGCAGGTGCGCCAGGCGGGTGGTGACACGTGCGACGACGAGCCGCTCCCCGTGGCTCCGAGAGACATCTCCGTCCTCGACACCCCGCGCGGTCCCGTCGTGGCCGTCGCCTCGGGGCGGGCGGGGCTGCTCCTGCGCGAAGGAGACGGAACCTGGACCCGACGGACCGACGACGACCTCAGCCGCACCGCGGGGACTCCGCCGGCCCCCGACCCCGACGAGCTGTTCACACCGCTGGACCCGACGCCCACGCCCCCACGCTCCTCCAGGACGACGCCCGCCCAGCCGACACCTCCCGTGCAGCCGACGACCCCGTGCGCCACCCGCACCGTCGTGACCATCACGCCGCACCCGAGCAACGGCACGCCGTTCCCCCGTGAGACCTGCCTGACGAGCCCGTACAACTAGCTAGCGGCTGAGCCTGCGGTGCACACCGACCTGCGCCTGCACCAGCCCGCGGGCCACGGCCGGCGCGAACCGGTTGAGCCGCCACAGGGTGTGGGCCAGCCAGCCCACCGGGATGACCGCCTTGTTGGCGGCGAGGCCGTCGACCGCGCGGGTGGCCACCGCCTCCGGGGTCAGGAACCTCGGCTGCACCAGGCGCACCCGCGACCGGACGCTCGTGCCGCCCCCGAAGGAGGCCGGGGCGGCATACACGTCGTCGAGCAGAGGGGTGTCGACGAAGGCGGGGCAGAGCACGCTCACCCGCACTCCGCGGCTCGCCGCCTCCGCCCGCAGGGCGGTGGAGAGGCCCACGACGGCGTGCTTGGTGGTCGTGTACGGCAGCATCGCGGGGGCCGGTATGAGGCCCGCGAGCGAGGCCGTGTTGAGGATGTGGCCGGAGCGCTGCGCGCTCATGACGGGGTATGCCGCGGTGACGCCGTTGATCACGCCGCGCAGGTTCACGTCGAGGGCCCTGGTCCAGTGCCGCTCGTCGAGCTCCTCGAGCAGGCCGCCGATGGCGACGCCGGCGTTGTTGACCATGACGTCGAGCCGGCCGTGTCGCTCGGTGGTCGCCGCGACGAGCTCGCGCACCGCCTCCGCGTCGACGACGTCGACCCCGGCCGCACTGCCGCGGTCACCGAGGCCGGCTGCCACCTCCTCGGCCCGGCCGCGGTCGAGGTCGGCCACGACCACGTGGCTGCCCCGCCGCGCCAGCTCGGCGGAGATGGCCCGGCCGATGCCCGAGCCGCCGCCGGTGACGATCGAGACCCTCGGCGCGAAGGTCCTTGCCCCTCATGCGTTCTCCTCCACGAGCTCTCGCTGCCTCACCGGCTCGAACGCCGCGTCGTCGACGCGGCGCGTGCGCCACCAGTAGCCCACGACCGAGCCCGGCCACAGCGTCGTGTTGTTGCCGAACCGGTCGAGGTACCAGCTGCGGCAGCCCGTGGCCCAGACGGTGCGCCGGCTGCGCCGCCGCACCTCCTCCATGAACCGGCGCTGCGCGTCCACCGTGGTGACGCTGGGGCCGGAACGACCGCGGTCGAGGCACTCGAGCACGTAGCGTGTCGCCGCCTCGATCATGAGCACCACCGAGTTGTGGCCGAGGCCGGTGTTGGGCCCGAGGAGAAGGTAGAGCTCGGGGAAGCCCGCGACCGTGATGCCGAGGTGGGTGTGCATGCCACCGGACCACGACTCCGCCAGGCTGCGGCCGCCCGGCCCGCGGACGTCGAGCCGCTCGAACGAGCCGGTGACGTCGAAGCCCGTGCCCAGCACCAGGGCGTCGACCTCGTGGCGCACGCCAGCAGCCGTGACGACCGCACCCGGCTCGACCCGCGTGATCCGCTCGGTCACGAGGTGGACGTTGACGCGCTCGAAGGCCGGCCAGTAGTCGTTGGAGAGCAGTACCCGCTTGCAGCCCAGCGTGTAGCGGGGCGTGAGCCCGCGGCGGACCTCCGGGTCCCTGACCGCTCGGTGGAGGTTTCGCAACGCCAGCCGTTGGGCGAGTCGGGCCACGGCCGGGTAGCGGGTGAACAGCGGCACGCGGGCCTCGAGTTCCCAGAACGTGGCCCAGCGCACCGCCCGCTGCAGGGCCGGCCACCGGCGGAACAGCCGCTGGCGACGCGCGCTCCAGGGCCGGTCGCTCTTCGGCAGGATCCACGCCGGGGTGCGCTGGAAGACGGTCAGCTCGGAGACCCGGGTGGCCAGCTCGGGCACCATCTGCACCGCGCTCGCGCCCGTGCCGACCACGGCGACCCGGCGTCCGTCGAGGCCGTCGTCCTCGGGCCAGCGAGCCGAGTGCAGCACCGGGCCACCGAAGCCCTCGAGGCCCTCGACGTCGGGCAGGCGCGGCTCGTGCAGGGCACCGACACCGAGCACGAGGGCGTCGGCGGTCCACTCGCGGCCGTCCGCGGCCCGGAGCGACCAGCGCCGGGATGTGTCGTCCCACTCGGCGCAGACGAGGTCGGCGCCGAAGGCGATGTGCCTACGCAGGCCGCGCCGGTCGGTGACCTCACGCAGGTAGTCCCAGATCTCCCCCGCCGTGGCGAAGTCCCGGCTCCAGTCGGGCTTGAGATCGAAGGAGAAGGAGTACAGCCGCGAGGGGACGTCGCACGCGCATCCGGGGTAGCGGTTCTCGCGCCAGGTGCCGCCCACCTCGCCGGCCTTCTCGAGGACGACGAAGTCCTCCCCGCGCTCGGCCAGCCTGACCGCCATGCCCAGGCCCGAGAACCCGGTGCCGACGACGGCGACGCGGTGGTGTGGCGCGGGCGGGGTCTCCGGCTCCATGGGCGCAGAACTTACCAGCAGTAAGTTACCGGCGGTACCGGTAGCATCGGCCGCGTGAGCCAGCCCGCCGTGCCCGACAGCGCCGCCCCGGTCGCCCCGGCGGCGACCCGTGCCGGTCGCGCTGGCCGAGTTGGCCGCGGGGCCCGTATGCCGCGGGCCCAGCGGGAGGAGCAGATCCTCACCGTGGCGGAGGCCGTGTTCGCCGAGCGCGGCTACCAGGCCACCACGATGGAGGAGGTCGCCGAGCGGGTCGGGGTGACCAAGCCGCTCATCTACGGCTACTTCGGCTCCAAGGAGGGCCTGCTCTCGGCCTGTGTCGACCGGGCGCGGGCGCAACTGCGTGAGGCGACGGTCGCCGCGTGGGAGGCCGTGCCCGAGGACGCGCCGCTCGAGGCGGTCTTCGAGAGCGGCATCCGCGCCTTCTTCGACTTCATCGACGAGCACGCGTCGGCCTTCGCCCTGATCCAGCAGGAAGCCGCGGTGGCGGCCTCCGCCAGCAGCGACATCGAGCGGATCCGCACCCAGCAGTCGGCCGTGGTCGCCGAGGCGCTCGGTCGCGTGCCCGGCCTCGACGGCGTCCCCGCCGAGCTGCTCGAGGGCTACTCCGAGGTCGTCATCGGGGCCTGCGAGCGGGTGGCGGTCTGGAGCCTCGGCCGCCCCGGGGTCACCGCCCAGGACGCCACCGACCTCGTCATGGCCGGGGTGTGGCGCGGGCTCGCCGCCCTCGCGCGGTGAGCGACGTCAGTCGGCGCAGGAGAAGGCGATGCCGTCGAGGATGTCGTGCTCGGAGGTGATGACCGTGGTGGTGCCTGACGCGGCCGCCACCCGCTGCACGACCTCGTGCCACACCAGGGCGCCGGCGCCGATGACGTCGACGCGACCGGGGTGCATGAAGGGCAGGGCGGCGCGGTCGGCGCGGCTCAGGTGCAGCAGTGACTCGCAGGCCGCGAGCACCGCCTCGGGTGCCAGCGTCGTGAGGTGGATGCGCGAGGCGTCGTAGGCGGGCAGGCCCAGGGCGTGCGCGGTCACCGTGGTGATGCTGCCGGCGAGGCCGACCAGGGCGGTCACCCCCCGGAAGTCGACGGCCTCGGCAGCGGCGTCGATCGCCGCGTCGATGTCACGCGTGGCGGCCGCGATCTCCTCGGCGGTGGGTGGGTCGCTACGCAGGTGCCGCTCGGTCATCCGCACGCAGCCGATGTCGACCGAGCACGCCGCCTCGACGTGGTCGGTGCCGCGCACGAACTCGGTCGAGCCGCCACCGAGGTCGACGACCAGGCTGGGTCCCTCGATGCCGAGGGCACGCAGCTCGCCGGTGGCGCCCCGGAACGACAGGGCTGCCTCCTCGGCGCCCGAGATGACCTCGGGCGAGGTGCCGAAGTGGGAGAACGCCTCGCGCACCCCGGCCACGAACTCGTCCGCGTTCCCGGCGTCCCGCGAGGCCGACGTCGCCACGAAGCGCACGGCCTGCGCGCCCTCCTCCCGGCACTGGGCGGCATACTCGGCGGCCATCGCGACGGTGCGCCGCATGGCCTCGGGGTCGATGACCCCGGTGCGGTCGACCCCGTAGCCGAGCCGCACCACCTCCATGCGGCGGACCACGTCGGTGAGCTTGCCCGCTGCGGCGTCGACGTCGGCGATCAGGAGGCGGATCGAGTTGGTGCCGCAGTCGACGGCGCCGACGCGGGTCACGCCTGCCCCTCGGGCTGCTCGGGCACGCACGAGCCCGCCGCCCACCACTCGCCGAGCAGCGCGAGGGCCTCGTCGCCGAGGGGGTTGACGCCGGGACCCGCAGCCAGGGAGTGCGCCACCAGCACGTGCAGGCACTTCACGCGGGTGGGCATGCCACCGGCGGAGATGCCCTCGATCTCGGAGACCTCACCCAGGGCCGACCGGCGGCGCAGGTAGTCCTCGTGGGCGGCGGCGTAGCGGGCCGCGAGGTCGTCGTCCTCTGCGAGGCGGTCGGTCATCTCGCGCATCAGCCCACCGTTCTCGAGGGTGCTGATGGCGCCGGTCAGCTTGGGGCAGGTGGCGTAGAAGGTGGTGGGGAACGGCGTGCCGTCCGGCAGCCTCGGCTCCGTCGTCAGGACGTCGGGCTGACCGCAGGGGCAGCGGTGCGCGACGGCGGCCACCCCTCGGGGCACCCGGCCGAGCTGGGCGTGGACGGCGTCAAGGTCCGCCTGGGTGGGGGGCTCAGGGCGGCTGGTGGTCATGCTGTCCTACTGCTTCGTCGGTGTCGGGGCGGGGGCGTCGGGGGTCGTGCCGGGGGTGGTGGCAGGGCTGCGGGAGCCGGCGTCGGGCGCTCCGCGGTCGGCCACCTTCGCGGACTCCCAGACCCGGCCGTACCACGGGCTGTCCTGCTTGGACGTCGGAGCAGCGGCCACCCCGGGCGTCTCGGGCTGCTCCGGGTCGCCGTCGATGACGGTGTAGGAGCGGTCGCCCACCTTGACGAACTTCAGCCGCTCGCGGGCCTGCTGCTCGACGTAGGCGTCGTCGTTCCAGCGGGCCTGCTCCTTCTGGAGCTGCTCGACCTTCACCCGCTGCCCGGCCACCTGCTCGCGCATGGCGTCGATGTCGCCCTGCTGGCGCAGGTAGGAGCGCAGGGTGGGCACGAGGGTGATGGCGAGCAGCACGAAGATCGAGGCCAGCACCAGGATGCGCCGCAGCGAGCGGGTGGCCTTGCGGTCCTTTGCCGAGCGCGCGGCGGCTGCCGCCTGCCGCAGGGCCCCGCTGGTCCGCGCCGACGACCGCGTCCCGCCCGTGCGGGGGCTGGGCCGGGACGCCGCCGACTTGGCGCCGGGGCGTGCCGAGGAGGCGCGCCGCGCGGGCCTGCGCGGCGCGCCTCCCTGTCCCCCGCTGTTCGTGGGCATCGAGCGCTCTTCGGCCCTGTCGCGTGCGCTCAGCCCTGGGGCTGCGGCGAGAAGCGCGGGAAGGCCGCGGCACCGGCATACACGGCGGCCTCGTCGAGCTCCTCCTCGATGCGCAGCAGCTGGTTGTACTTGGCCACCCGCTCGGAGCGGGCCGGGGCGCCGGTCTTGATCTGGCCGCAGTTGGTGGCCACGGCGAGGTCGGCGATGGTGGTGTCCTCGGTCTCGCCCGAGCGGTGGCTCATCATGCAGCGGTAGCCGTTGCGGTGGGCCAGCTCGACGGCGTCCATGGTCTCGGTGAGCGAGCCGATCTGGTTGACCTTGACCAGCAGCGCGTTGGCGGTGCGGCTGTCGATGCCGCGCTGGAGGCGCTCGGGGTTGGTGACGAACAGGTCGTCACCCACGATCTGGACCCGGTCGCCCAGGCGGTCGGTCATGGTCTTCCAGCCGTCCCAGTCGTCCTCGTTCAGGGGGTCCTCGATCGAGACGAGCGGGTAGGAGTCGACGAGGTCGGCGTAGTAGTCGACCATCTGCTCGGCCGTCTTGGAGACGCCCTCGAAGGTGTAGGCGCCGTCGCCGTGGAACTCGCTCGCGGCCACGTCGAGGGCCAGGGCGATCTGGGTGCCGGGCTCGTAGCCGGCGCGGGTGATCGCCTCGAGGATGAGGTCGAGCGCCTCGCGGTTGGAGCCGAGGTTCGGCGCGAAGCCACCCTCGTCGCCGAGGCCGGTGGCCAGGCCCTTCTCCTTCAGCACGGACTTGAGCTCGTGGTAGACCTCGGCGCCCCAGCGCAGCGCCTCGCGGAAGGAGTCGGCGCCGATCGGCGCGATCATGAACTCCTGGATGTCGACGTTGGAGTCGGCGTGGCTGCCGCCGTTGAGGATGTTCATCATCGGTACGGGCAGCACGTGCGCGTTGGGGCCGCCGACGTAGCGGAACAGCGGCAGGCCCGAGGAGTCCGCGGCGGCGCGGGCGACCGCGAGGGAGACCCCGAGGATGGCGTTGGCGCCGAGCTTGCCCTTGTTGGCGGTGCCGTCGAGGGCGAGCATCTCGGCGTCGACGAGCCGCTGCTCGCTGGCCTCGAAGCCGAGGAGCTTGGGGCCGACCTCGTCGAGCACGGCGTCGACCGCCTTCTCCACGCCCTTGCCGAGGTAGCGGCCCTTGTCGCCGTCGCGGCGCTCGACCGCCTCGAACGCGCCGGTGGAGGCTCCCGAGGGAACCGCCGCCCGGGCGATGGTGCCGTCGTCGAGAGCGACCTCGACCTCGACGGTGGGGTTGCCTCGGGAGTCGAGGATCTCGCGGGCGCCTACTGCCTCAATCGTGGCCACAACATCTCCTGCGCGGTGCCGGACGGGGTGCAAAGTCGTACGGCACGAGCCTAGCCGCTGGCCCCGCACCTCGAGGCGACCGACCCGCGTGTGGTCAGGCCTGCTGCCAGGCGACGGCGAGGGCGGCGCCGAGCCGGGCGTTGCTGCGCACGAGCGCGATGTTGGTCTCGAGGCTGCGGCCGCCGGAGAGCTCGACGATCCGGCCGAGCAGGAACGGCGTGATGTCCTTGCCGTGGATCCCCCGCTCCGCGCACTCGCCCAGGGCCTGCTCGATGAGCGCGCCCATCTCCTCGGCGGGCATCTCCTCGTCGGCCGGCACCGGGTTGGCCACCGCGATCCCGCCGGAGAGACCGAGGGCCCACTTGGCGCGCATCATCGCCGCGAGCTGCTCGACCGAGTCGACCCGCATGGGTGCGCGGTGACCCGAGGTGCGCGAGTAGAACGAGGGGAACTCGTCGGTGCCGAAGCCGACGACCGGCACGCCGAGGGTCTCGAGCGACTCCAGGGTCAGGCCGATGTCGAGGATCGACTTCACGCCGGCGCTGACGACGGCGACGTCGGTCTGGCCGAGCTCGGTCAGGTCGGCGGAGACGTCGAAGCTGGTCTCGGCCCCGCGGTGCACCCCGCCGAGGCCGCCTGTGACGAAGACGCGTATGCCGGCCAGGGCCGCGAGGCGCATGGTGGAGGCCACCGTGGTGGCCCCGTGGGCGCGCGTGGCGATGACGTAGGGCAGGTCGCGCAGGCTCACCTTGGCGACGTCGCCGTGGCTGGCCAGCACCTCGAGCTCGTCGCGGGACAGGCCGACGCGGGGGACGCCGTCGAGGATCGCGATGGTGGCCGGCACGGCGCCACCGTCGCGGACGATGCCCTCCACCTCCACGGCCATCTCGACGTTGCGGGGGTAGGGCATGCCGTGGCTGATGATCGTCGACTCCAGCGCCACGATGGGTGCACCGTCGCGCACGGCGGCGGCCACCTCGTCGGAGAGGGCCAGCATCGGGTGGGGGGTGGCGGTGGCAGCGGGGGCGGTCATGCGTTCTCCTTCGCGGCGCGCAGCTCGGCGTCGACGAGGCGCGCGCTGATGTCGGGGCGGACGGTGTCGGGGCTTGCGACGGTGAGGGCCGCCGCCATCTGGCCGAAGGCGGCGGCGTCGGCGGCGGAGTCGCCGCGCAGCAGGGCGTGGACGAACGCCGCGGTCATGGAGTCGCCCGCGCCGGTGACGTCGACGGCCTGCGTGCGCGGTGCCGGCAGGTGGATGACGTGGACGCGGCCGTCGTCGTCGAGGGAGCTGAGCGTGCTGCCGGCGAGGCCCCGCCGCACCCACACGTGGCGGACGCCGAGGTCGTGCACCTCACGCGCCGCCTTCGCCACGCTCGCGGCGGTGTGGGGAACGGCGCGGCCGACGATGGCGGCGAGCTCGTCCTTGTTGGGGGTCAGCGCCAGCAGCGGCCGCTCGGGGCTCAGGGCAGGCGCCAGCGCCGCCGCCTTGGCGACGCTGACCGGGTCGACGACGACAGGCACCCGGCACGCAGCCGCGTAGTCGAGCAGCCAGACGGCCGGCGCCGGGGGGATGTTGCCCTCCACCACGAGCAGGTCACAGTGAGCGACGAGGTCGCGGGCCCCGGAGAGCTGCCGGACGGTGAGGCTGTCGGTGCAGGACATGTTGGAGACCGCGACGAGCAGCTCGCCCTCGGCATCCATCACGGCGAGGTAGGTGCCGGTGGGCTGGTCGCTGGTGACCATGTGGTCGACCACGACGCCGGCCGCCCGCGTTGCGGCGACGAGATCCTCGCCGAACGCGTCACGCCCGACCGGGGCGACCAGGTGGGTGGGCGAGCCGAGACGCGCCAGGTTCTCGGCGATGTTGCGACCGACCCCACCGGGGGTGGTCACCGCTGCGCCGGGGTTGGAGGTCCGCAGCACCACCGGCTCGCGAGAGTGCGCCTTGATGTCCATGTTGGCGCCACCCACCACCACGACGGACCGGCGGTCCGGTCGCAGCACGTAGCCCCGGCCGAGGATGACCCCCTTCTTCGCCAGGTTCGAGAGGTGCACGGCCACCGACGCCTTCGTCGTGCCGAGCCGGTCGGCCAGGGCGGCCGCGTCGAGCAGCGGGTCGAGGCGGAGCAGGTCGACGATCTCGCGCTCACGCTGGGTCAGGGTCACCTTGAAACAATAAAGGCCCTTAATTATCTTAAGCAACTCCTTCGGCTGCGCGTCGTGGTGCCGGTCTGCCATCGTGAGGTGGTGGCCCTGGCCGTCTGCCTGCTCTTCGACGAGCGCACCGACCATGCCCTGCGACAGCTGTGGCAACGGCTCGAGGCCGCGGGCGTCGCCACGCTCCTCTCGCACACCCACGGCCACCACGTGCCCCACCTGTCGTATGCCGTGCTGCGCACGTACGACGTCGACGCCGTGGCCGCCGCGGTGGGCGCGCTGCCCGACGGCGGGCCGGTCCGGCTCCACTTCGACGGCCTGGGTCTCTTCCGGCGCGGGCGGGCCTGGCTCATCCCGGGCATCGGCGCCGACGTCCACGCCCGCCAGGAGCGGGTGGTCGCCGCCGCCCTCGGCACGGGCGCCGATCTCCACCGGCACTACCGGCCGGGATACTGGGTGCCGCACTGCAGCGTGGCGCCCCGGGTGCGTCGGGAGTTCCTCGCCGCCCTGGCGGTCGAGGTCTACGGGACCCTGCCACTGGAGGCGGTCGCCGAGCGGGCCGCGCTCATCGACAGCAGCACCGGCGAGCGCTGGCCGCTCGGCGGCATACCGTGAGCGACGGCGTCAGCCGTCGGTCTGCGACGCCCCGGGTGACGCCTGCCCGGCGAAGCGCTGGAGGGCCTCGCGCAGGAGGTCGTCGGCCGACCGTCCCTGCTCACGGGCCCGCGCGACGAGGGCGAGCAGGCTCGCCCCGAGGTCTCCCTCGTCGTCTCGCAGCGCAGCCAGGTCGCCCCCGGTGCGCTCCCACCTCGCCAAGGCCTTCTCTGCGGCGAGCAGCGTCGGGAGGGAGGCCGGTATGCCGTGCAGCAGGCCGGTGTGCCCTGCCTCGCCGCCGGCATGCCCTGCCTGCGCGTCCCTCGCGGCCTTCGCGGCCTTCTCCTCGGCCTTGATGACCTCCCAGGCGCGCTCGACCTCCTCGGGGGTCGTGGCGTCCCCGTCCGCGAAGACGTGCGGGTGGCGGCGCAGCAGCTTCTCGACGATCCCGCCCGCGACCTCGTCGATGTCGAAGGGCCGCTCGGGGTCCTCCTCCCCCACCCGGGACTGGAAGGCGACCTGCAGCAGGACGTCGCCGAGCTCCTCGACCATGTGGTCCCGGTCGCCGGAGCGGATGGCCTCAGCCGCCTCGTGGGCCTCCTCGATGAGGTACTTCACCAGCGACTCGTGGGTCTGCTCGGCGTCCCACGGGCAGCCGCCCGGCGAGCGCAGCCGGTCCATCACCGCGACGAGGTCGAGCAGCCGGGCGCCCGGCACGTCCCAGGACCCCACGACGACCTCGACCTCGGGTGGGTCGGGAAGCCGGGAGACCTCGGAGGCGATGGCGTCGGTGAGGCCCGGGTCGCCGTCGGCCGAGACCACCCACGCGACTCCCCGGTCCCCGGCAGCGCTCGCCTCGGCTACGAGGGTCCGGGCCAGCTCCGGCGCCGCGACGACGCCGATGTGCCGCACCGGCACACCGGCCTCCCGCACGGCCTCGGCGAGGGGCTCGTCGGCGTCTCTCGCGAGCACCGCCCCTGCGCCCTCGAGGGCCTGCCAGGCAGCCCGCGTCAGCAGCCCCGCGGCGATGCGGGGGCTGCCGGTCACCAGGGCGAGGCGGCCGGGCACGGCCGTCGTCAGCCCTCTTCCGTGACCTTGAGCCAGTTGCTGCGCGCCGCCTCGAGCTGGGCTCCGTCGCGGTCGAAGACCCCGTAGCGCGGGTTGACGGTGATCTCGGCCTCCGCCAGCTGCTCGAGCACCATCTGCTTCTCGGCGTCGCTCAGCTTCTGCAGGGCGAAGTTGGCCTTCACCAGGTCGAGGGTCGCCTGAGAGGGCTCCGAGACGTTGGCCATCGCGGTGCGTGCAGAGGAGTCGGACTCGCCCTTGCCCACGCTCTTGGCGACGTCGTTGATGCTCTGCGCTGTGATCAGCTGGCTGACCGCCATCGGGGTGGTGAACGGCGTCTCCGGCGCGAAGGCCTCGTTGATCTGCTGCGCGGCCAGCTGGGCCTCGCTCTCGCTGATCACGTCGCCGTTGACGACGGCAGCGGTGTCGGCGGTGCCGCAGGCGGACACGGACAGGGCGGCGGCGAGTGCCGCCGCGGCGAGCGGCCCACGCAGGGTCCGAAGTGCCTTCACTGACAATCCTCTCGTTGCTTAACGGGCCCCGGCCCCTGACTGCGCGGCGACGCGGGCGGCGTCCCCGATGCCGTCGAGCATGACAGCCCGGATGAGGTCGCTGGCCCACTGGAGCACCGCGGTGTCCCGCAGCGGCCTGCCACCCACCCTGGCCGTCATCGGCTTGGGCACGAGAATCGTACGGACCGCGTCCTTGACGAGCGACTTCGGGTACAACCTCTGCAGCCGCAGCTGCGCCGACTCCGGCAGCTCGACGGGCCCGAATCGGACGTGGTTGCCCTGCACGCTGATGTCGGAGATCCCGGCCTGGCGCGCGACCGTGCGCAGCCGCGCCACCTCGATGAGGTTGCGGACGGGCTCCGGCGGGGCCCCGTAGCGGTCGACGAGCTCCGCCTCGATCTCGCTGAGCTGCGCCTCGTCGACGACGCTGGCGAGCTTCTTGTAGGCCTCGAGCCGCAGCCGCTCGCCCGGCACGTAGTCGTGGGGCAGGTGCGCGTCGACCGGGAGGTCGATCTTGATCTCGACGGGGGCGGTCTCGCCCTCGCCGCGGAAGCTGGCCACGGCCTCCCCGACGAGGCGGACGTAGAGGTCGAAGCCGACGCCGGCGATGTGACCGGACTGCTCACCGCCGAGCAGGTTGCCGGCGCCGCGGATCTCGAGGTCCTTCATGGCGATCTGGATGCCGGCGCCGAGGTCGGTGTGGCTGGCCATGGTCTGCAGCCGGTCGTGGGCCGTCTCGGTCATCGGCTTCTCGGGCGGGTAGAGGAAGTAGCAGTAGGCCCGCTCGCGCCCGCGGCCGACCCGTCCTCGCAGCTGGTGGAGCTGGCTCAGGCCGAGCACGTCGGCCCGCTCGACGATGAGGGTGTTGGCGTTCGAGATGTCCAGGCCGGTCTCGACGATGGTGGTGCAGACGAGCACGTCGAACTTCTTGTCCCAGAAGTCGAGCACCACCTGCTCGAGCTTGTGCTCGCCCATCTGGCCGTGCGCGGTCGCCACGCGGGCCTCGGGCACGAGCTCGCGGACGCGGGACGCGGCGCGCTCGATGGTGCTGACCTTGTTGTGCACGAGGAAGACCTGGCCCTCGCGGAGCAGCTCGCGACGGATGGCCGCGGTGATCTGCTTCTCGTCGTAGGCGCCGACATAGGTGAGCACCGGGTGCCGCTCCTCCGGCGGCGTCGCGAGCGTCGACATCTCTCGGATTCCGGTGACCGCCATCTCGAGGGTGCGTGGGATCGGGGTCGCCGACATGGCGAGCACGTCGACGGCGGTGCGCAGGGTCTTGAGCTGTTCCTTGTGCTCGACGCCGAACCGCTGCTCCTCGTCGACGATCACGAGGCCGAGGTCCTTGTAGCGGATGTCCTTGGACAACAGGCGGTGGGTGCCGATCACGAGGTCGACGCTGCCGTCCGCGAGGCCGGCGACGACCTCGCGCGCCTCCTTGTCGCTCTGGAAGCGCGACAGCGCCTTCACCACGACCGGGAACTGGGCGTAGCGCTCGGTGAAGGTCTGCAGGTGCTGCTGGACCAGCAGGGTGGTCGGCACGAGCACGGCGACCTGCTTGCCGTCCTGGATCGCCTTGAACGCCGCGCGCACCGCGATCTCGGTCTTGCCGTAGCCGACGTCGCCGCAGATGAGCCGGTCCATCGGCACCGAGCGCTCCATGTCGGCCTTGACCTCGTCGATGGAGCTCAGCTGGTCGGGGGTCTCGACGTAGGCGAAGGCGTCCTCGAGCTCGCGCTGCCACGGGGTGTCGGGGCCGAACGCGTGCCCCGAGGTCGCCATGCGCGCGCTGTAGAGCTGGATCAGCTCGCTCGCGATCTGCTTGACGTAGCGGCGGGCCTTGGTCTTGGTCCTGTGCCAGTCGGAGCCGCCCATCTTGTTGAGCGTGGGCTGCTCGCCGCCGACGTAGCGGGTGACCTGGTCGAGCTGGTCGGTCGGCACGTAGAGCCGGTCGCCCGGCTGGCCCCGCTTGGAGGCGGCGTACTCGAGCACGAGGTACTCGCGGGTGGCGCCGCCGACCGTGCGCTGGACCATCTCGACGAACCTGCCCACACCGTGCTGCTCGTGGACGACGAAGTCGCCCGGCTGGAGCTGGAGCGGGTCGACCTGGTTGCGGCGCCGCGACGGCATACGGCGCATGTCCTTGGTGGAGCCCCCCTGGCCGGGGGTGCCCGTCAGGTCGGTCTCGGTGACCACCGCCAGCCGGCTGGCCGGCGCGAGGAAGCCGCTGCCCAGGGAACCGGTGGTGAGGTGCACCATCCCGGGCGCCAGGTCGCCGAGGTCGGCGTCGAGCCTGCTGGGCACCTCCTCGCCCCCGAGGACCTCGTGGACCCGCTTGGCGAGACCGTGGCCCTCGGTGACGACGAGCACGCGCCAGCCGTCCCCGGTCCACTGGCGCAGGTCGCCGACCGCCTCGGGGGTGCTGCCCCGGTAGCGGGGGGTCTCGGTGAGCCCGGTGTTGACGACGGCCGCGTCGCCGTCGACCTCCTCGGCGAGCTCCTCGTCGGCGGTGAACGGGTTGAGGTCCCACCACGACAGGCCGGCCTCGCGGGCGTGTGCGCGCAGGTCGGCGAGGCTCCAGAACGACGCGGTGCCGAGGATGCCCTGAAGGTCGATGGGCACGGTGTTGCCGGCGGCCGCGTTGGCCCAGCCGGCGTCGAGGAACTCCTGGGAGGTCGCGACGAGGTCGTGGGCGCGGGTGCGCACGCGCTCCGGGTCGCACAGCACGACCATCGTGTCGTCGCGGAGGGTGTCGAGCACGCTCTCCATGCCGTCGACGAGAGCGGGGGCGAGGGACTCCATGCCCTCGACCGCGATGCCCTCGGCGAGCTTGCCGAGCAGGTCGACGGCGCCGGGCAGCTGGTCGATGAGGTTGTTGGCGCGTTCGCGGACCGAGTCGGTGAGGAGCACCTCGCGGCAGGGCGGCGCCCACAGGCCGTGCTCGGCGACCTCGAGGCTGCGCTGGTCGGCGACCTTGAACCAGCGGATCTCCTCCACCGTGTCGCCCCAGAACTCCACGCGCACCGGGTGGTCCTCGGTCGGCGGGAAGACGTCGAGGATGCCGCCGCGCACGGCGAACTCGCCGCGCCGCTCGACGAGGTCGGTGCGCGTGTAGGCCGCAGCGGCGAGGTCCTCGACCACCTGCTCGAGCGGCGCCTCGTCGCCGGCCTTGAGCGCCACCGGAGTGAGCTCGCCGAGGCCCTTGACCACCGGCTGCAGCACGGCGCGCACCGGGGCCACCACGACGTCCAACGGCCCGTATGCCGGGTCGGTGGGGTCCGGGTGCGCGAGGCGCCGCAGCACGGCCAGACGCTTGCCGACCGTGTCGCTGCGCGGGCTCAGCCGCTCGTGCGGGAGGGTCTCCCACGCGGGGAACTCGGCGACGGTGTCGGGGTCGAGGAAGCAGCGCAGGGCGGCTGCGAGGTCCTCGGCCTCCCGGGTGGTCGCGGTGATGGCGAGCAGCGGGCGACGACGCCCCTCCGTGGCGGCGCCACGGCACACCAGGCTCGCGAGCAGGGCGGGCCGGGCTCCGGCGGCGACGGACACCTCGGCGGTGGCCTCGTCGCGCCTCGCCACGCCCAGGGCAGCGGCGATGCCGGGGTCGCCGTGGAGGACGTCCAGCAGCGGGCTGAGGGTCATGGAGACGGCTCCTGGCGGGGGGTAGACAGCACGAGCGCCCCGCTGCGGCGGGCAGCGGGGGTCGCCACCAAGCCTAAGCCCCCTCGCGGCGGACACCACGGTGTGCCGCCACTCAGGTGTTCGGCCACGTGGCCTACGTCCAATGTTCTAGAGCAAACGTGCCTACTGACGGACCAGACCGGCCGACAGACTCGACGGGGAGGCGGCCGGAGCACGACGCGACGGTGCCGACCGCACAGTGCAGAGGGGACGAGGACGATGAGAGTTGCGCGGGTTCGACCCGGGGTGGGCGGATGAGCCTGGTGGAGGACGGACCGGTGCGGCTGGGGTCGGCACCGCCGGAGCTGGTGCTGGACCACGCCCTTCCGGACCTGACCCTCAGCCCCCTGGCCACGGCCGACCTCATGCTGGCCCTCGCGGGCGTGCTGCCACCGGGCCAGGTGCTCGGTGCGGCCGTGCAGGAGGTCGTGGAGGACCTCGGGGTCGGCCCCGAGATCGGCGTGGCGCTGCCCACGGTGGAGGCGGCCCGGGCCGCGCTCGTGGCCGGCGGCCTCGTGCTCCGCGACGAGGAGCACACGCCGCTAGCGGCCCTGGAACAGGCGCGGGTGGCGCCGGGGCAGCCCCGGCTCGTGCACGGCATACCCCGGCGCCTGCGGGCCCGGGAGTCGGGCGTGGGGGCACGGACCACGGTGGACTTCGACGACCCGTCGCTGCGGGGACGGCCGCTCCTGCTGCTCGAGCGCCCTGCCCTGGAGGCGGACCTGCCGCTGCTGCGGGCCTGGGCCTCGTCCTCCGACGCGGCTCCCGTGGTGCTGGTCCCGGAGCACAGCGACGGGCGGGCATGGGTGCCCACCCGGCTGCTGCTCCGCCTGGCCGACGACCTCGTGACGGCCATCGGGGCGACGGACGCGACGGTGCGCACCGTGCCGCTCGAGCCGCACGACCCGCGCAGCGACTCGGCACTGGTCGACCGCATCGCCGCGCGCCTCGGGGCAACGGCGGTCCGCAGCCTCAGCGACACCGAGCCGGGGGGCACCGCGGGCGTCTGGGCGCAGGCCCACGCGGCACTGGTCGACGGGCGCGGGGCCGGTCCCCTGCCCGGCCTGGACCCCGCCACCGAGCGGACGCTGCGCTCCTGGCTCCCCCGGCGCGACGAGCGCGGGGTCGCGCTGATGTTCTCCGGCCTGTCCGGCTCCGGGAAGTCGACGCTCGCGCGTGACGTGGCCGCCTGGCTGGGCGCCACGACGTCGCGCACCGTCACCCTGCTCGACGGCGACCGGGTGCGGCAGATGCTGTCGGCGGGGCTCGGCTTCGACCAGGCCTCGCGAGAGCTCAACGTGCGCCGGATCGGCTACGTCGCGGCAGAGATCGCCCGCCACGGCGGCATCGCGATCTGCTCGCCGATCGCCCCGTTCGCCCACACCCGGGCCGAGGTGCGGCACATGGTCGAGCAGGCCGGCGACTTCGTCCTCGTGCACGTGAGCACCCCCCTCGAGGAGTGCGAGCGGCGCGACCTCAAGGGGCTCTACGCCAAGGCGCGACAGGGGCAGATCCCCGACTTCACCGGCATCTCCTCGCCCTACGACGTCCCGGTGGACGCCGACCTGCGGGTGGACACCTCGGCCCTCGGACGCGAGGAGGCCGCCCAGCAGGTCATCGACCACCTCACCCGCGGCGGCTGGGTGGAGGGGAAGGCACCGTGAACCTCGACCCGGGCCTGGTCGCCGCCTGCTTCGGCATCGGCATCGTCGTCGGGCTGACCGGGATGGGCGGCGGGGCCCTGATGACGCCGGTCCTCGTGCTGTTCTTCAACATCCCGCCGCTCACAGCCGTCTCGAGCGACCTGGTCGCCGCCGCCGTCATGAAGCCGGTCGGCGGCGCCGTGCACCTGCGCCGCGGCACCGTCAACCTGGGCCTGGTCAAGTGGCTGTGCATCGGCTCCGTCCCGGCCGCGTTCGGCGGCGTGCTGCTGATGCGCGCCCTCGGCGACGGGCAGCGGATCCAGGACGTGGTCCAGGTCTCCCTGGGGATGGCGCTGCTCATCGCCGCCACGGGTCTGGCGGTGCGGGCCTACATGCGGCTGCTCGAGCGGGCCCGCCGCCGCGACGGCAGCGCCGACCCCCTGCCCCAGGGCCGGCCCGAGGTCACCGTACGGGTGCTGCCGACGGTGGTCGTGGGTGTCATCGGGGGCCTGGTCGTCGGCATGACGTCGGTGGGCTCCGGCTCGCTCGTGATCATCTCGCTGATGGCGCTCTACCCGCTGCTCAAGGCCAGCTCGCTGGTCGGGACCGATCTCGTGCAGGCGGTGCCCCTCGTCGCGTCGGCCGCGCTGGGCCACATCCTCTTCGGCGACTTCAGGCTCGACCTCACGCTCTCGCTCATCATCGGCAGCGTCCCGGGCGCGTGGCTCGGTGCACGGCTGTCCTCGCGCGCTCCCGGCGGGATCGTGCGACGGGTGCTGGCGTTCGTGCTGCTGGCGTCCGCCCTCAAGCTGCTGGGCCTGCCGACCGTGCCCACCGGCGTCGTGCTGGCCGTCATGGCCCTCGCCGCACCGGTGGCCTGGATGGTCGTCCGGCGCCGCCACGGCTTCCCCGCCCTCGCCGCCCGCCGCGTGCGCCGGCCCGCCCTCGTCGAACAGGTGACGCGATGACCTCGGTCCTGACACCCCAAGCACCGCACGCGCCCAGGCACGCGAGGCCCCGCCCGGTCCGGACGTGGCTAGCCCTGGCGGTGGTCGGGGCGGCCGCCTGTGCCGCCGCGGTCATCTCCGGCCTCGCGTTCGGCGGCAGCGGTGACAAGCGCATGGTCGTCATCCCGCTCGCCGCCGCGATCGGGGTCGCGCTGGCGGCACTGGCCTTCACGCGCTACGCCGCCTTCGTCCTCATGCTGCTGGCCGTCCGTGCCAGCCTCGACCTGGTCAAGCTGAGCGGCGTCTCCGCCGGCAACACCGACACCAACACCGCGACCGCCCGCGGCCTGGACCCGGCGTCGATGCTGTCGATGCTGTTCATCGTCGCGTCGGTGTTCTGGCTGCTCGCGCAGTACTCCAGCGGGCGACAGCTGCGCGGCTCCCCGCTGCGCACCGCCTTCATCGTCTTCGTCGTCGCCGGCGCGGTCAGCGTCATCGGAGCCAACCCGTGGGAGGCCGCGTTCCTCGAGGTGGCCCGCATCCTCTCCGTCGTCATGATGTTCGTGGTGCTCGAGCAGCTCATCACGAACCGCGAGACGATGATGAAGGTCCTCTACGCTGCCTATGCCAGCGTGCTGTTCCCCTTGGCGTACACCCTGTTCGGCCTGGCCATCGGTGACCCGGCCTCCGAGGCGAAGGGCAGCTTCACCAGGCTCACCGGGCCGTTCGCGCAGTCCAACACCTTCGCCCGTTACCTGGCCTTCCTCATCGTCTTCGGCGTCGCGGTCTTCCCGGTCCTGCGCAAGAAGCAGAAGCTGGTGATGCTGCCCATCCTCGGGCTGTCGACGGCTTTCCTGCTGCTCACCCTGACCCGGTCGGCGATCATCGCCGCGGTGCTGGCCGTCGTCATCATCGCCCTCGTCCAGCGGCGCACCTCGCTGCTGGTCGGGTTCGCCGCGAGCGCACTCCTGGCCGCCGCGCTGGTGCCCGGGCTCACGGCGCGCTTTGCGACCCTCACCGCCGAGGAACAGGTCGTCGGGCGACCCGAGACCGGCAACAGCCTGCAGTGGCGGTACGACTACTGGACCAAGGTCATCCCGCTGGCCAACGAGAACCCGGTGACGGGGATCGGGCTCAACATGACGCAGTACCAGACCTCGGCCAAGAAGCAGCCGCACAGCGACTTCATCCGGGCCTACGTCGAGACGGGGCTGTTCGGCCTGCTCGCCTACGTCGCGATGCACTTCCTGCTGCTGCGCAACGCCATCCTCGCGGTGCAGCGGACGGCCCGCGGCACCCTCGAGCACGGTGTGGCCGCGGGCGCACTGGGCGTCGCCGTGTGCTTCCTCGTCGCCAGCCTCGGCTCCAACATGATGTCCAACGTGGTCAGCCTCTGGTACCTCGTGGCGTTCTCGGCCGCCGGCGCCTACGTCGCGCGCACCAACGCCCCCGGCCCCGGCGGCCGGTGGAACCTCCCGCAGTGAGCAGCTCGACGGCGTCGCGCGACATCAACCGCATGGGGCGCGGCGGTGGCCTCAACCTCGTCGGCGCCGTCTGGAACCAGGTCGCCCTCTTCGGGATCATCTCGCTGCTGGCAGCCCAGCTGGGTGAGGACGACGTCGGACGCTACGCCTCGTGCTACGCCCTGCTCTCGTTGCTGGGACTTCTGTCGCTGGCCGGGTTCCGTTCCGCCATGACCCGGTTCGTGGCCATGCACGTCGCCGACGGCGACGCCAGCCGGCTGCGGGGCACCCTTCGGATGGGGCTCGGCCTGACGGTGCTGGCGTCCCTGGTGATCGGTGGCCTGCTGGCGGCGCTCGCTCCGTGGGTCGCCCGCACCCTCAGCGGCCCCGCCATGACCGACGACCCCGCCATGGCGGCGGGCGTTCGGCTCGTGGCCCTCAGCCTGCCGGCGGTCACCTTCTCCGATGCCGCGCTCGCGGCCACCCAGGGCTGGCGGACCCAGCGGCCCTTCACGCTGATCGGCCGGATCTTCGAGCCCGGGCTGAAGTTCGCGCTCACCGCAGGCGCGCTCGCGGCAGGCCTCGCCTTCGAGGGTGCGATGTGGTCGATCGTGGCGGCGGCGTGGGCAGCGGCCGCCCTGGCCGGACTCGCGCTGAAGGCACAGCTGCGCGGCACGCCGGGGGCAGACGCGGTCTACGAGATCCGCGAGATCTTCAGCTTCTCGATGGTGAGCTGGCTCGCGGCCCTGGCGGCGACGGGCCTGATCTGGGTGGGCACCCTTCTGCTGGGCGCGATGGAGGGCCAGGCCGAGGTCGGCTCCTTCAACGTCGCCACCCGGCTGGTCATGCTGGCCGTCTTCGTGATGGCCCCGATCAACGCGGCCTTCACGCCGCACATGGCGCACCTGTTCCACACCGGGCAGGTGGAGGAGTCGGCCCGGGCCTACGGCAGTGCGACGCGCTGGATCCTGACACTGTCGATGCCGGCGTTCATCGTGCTCATCGCCTTCCCCACCCAGCTGCTCGGCTACTTCGGCGAGGTCTACACCACCGCTGCGGCCGTCACGGTGATCCTCGCCTTCGGGCAGCTCGTGAGTGCCGCTGCCGGTCCGTGCGGCACCGTGCTCAACATGTCTGGACGGGTGCGCCTGTCGATGCTCGACAACATCGGCGCGCTGGCACTCGGAGTCGTGCTCAACCTTGTCCTCATCCCCTCCTACGGCATCGTGGGCGCCGCTGTCGCGTGGAGTGCCTCGCTCGTAGCGGCCAACTCGGCCAAGGTGGTCCAGGCCCGTTACGTCGTGGGCGTGCCCGCCGCCGGCGCGCGCCTGGGCCGGATCCTGCTGGCCGCCGTGCCGGCGGCCGGGACGGCGGCCCTGCTGACCCAGTGGGTGCACCACTGGACCGGTGTGGTGCTCATCGCGGCGCCGCTGGTGGCGGTGGTCTTCTTCGGAGTGCTGGTCGCCCTGGGCGTCCAGCCCGAGGACCGCGCCCTGGTGGCCTCGCTGGCGCGGCGCAGGGCACGGGTGACCCGCGCCGGCGCTGCCTGACCCTGACCGGCCGCGGCCGGACGTGTCAGCAGGCCTTGGCGTAGATGCCCGCTGCCGAGCTCTCCATCGACCGGGCGCGGACGAGGCCCTCGGCGGTCGACGCCCGCACCGCGGCGAGGGCCGCGGCCTCGGTGGTCAGCTGGGCCTGGGCCGCCTTGACGGCTGCCGCCGCCTCCGCCGGGGTCGGTGCCGCGTTCGTGCTGGACTTGCCAGCGATGCTGCGCACCAACGTGATCGAGGCCTGCAGGGCGGTCAGCTGCTTCTGGCGCGTGGCGCCTGCGGCGGTGAGGGCGGCAGCCCCCTTGGCCACGGTGGCGGCACCAGCGCGGGTCGTGCGCACGCCGGAGGCCACGGCTCCGCAGTTGCGGACCGAGACCTGGTATGCCGCCGTGCGCGTGGTCTGCAGCCCCTTGCGGCCCGTCGCGAGGCCGGAGGCGACCGTGGTCCGCACCCCCGCCAGCGTCGTGCTGGTCTTGAGCGCGCGACTTCGCGCCGCAAGACCGTTGAGCGCGTTGGCGAGTGCGACGTTCTGCACCGGCGCGGCCGCTGCCGGCGGCGGCGTCGTGGTGGAGCTCGGTGACGCCGACGACGTGGGCGACGGCGGCGCCGTGGAGGTGTTGGCCACCGGCCTCACCAGTGGTTGGCCCGCGTCGTTCCCCTCTCCCGAGCACGCTCCGACCGACGCAGCGACGGCCGCTGCAGCCAACACCCCCACGGCTCTTCTCACCACGGCTCCCCTCGCCTTGCGTGTACCCAGTCTCACACCGGAGGGTGAGCACCCTGAGGGTGTTTGCCCGCAACCTGGACCCTTCATGCGTCATTTGACGCAGAGGGGTCTAGGCGCTTAATCGGCATACAGGACATAAGGATTCGCGTCTCAGCCAGATGTTCGGAAAGTGCCCACGGCCCCTTCACACGCCTCTACTCTCGATCTGTCCGCACCTCGTGTGTGGGCGTTCAACTCCAGTCAGAGGGGGTGAGGGGAGTTGAGCACACGCAGGCGTGTGGGGCACCTGCTGGCCCCGGTGCGCAGTCGCATCCAGGGAGGTCCGGGAATGACACCGGGATACCTCGTCGTGGGCACCAAACGGGGTGGCTCGACGTCGATCGCGCACTGGCTCTCCAAGCACCCGCAGGTCGCGGCCTGCCGGTTCACCAAGGGCACCCACTACTTCGACGTGAACTACCAGCGGGGCTGGAAGTGGTACCTCTCGGCGTTCGAGCCGCCACGCGACGGCATACGCATCACGGGTGAGGCCAGCCCCTACTACATGTTCCACCCGCTCGCGGTCGAGCGAATCGCCAAGGCACTGCCGGACGTGCGCCTGATCGTCAGCCTGCGCGAGCCGGTGGCGCGGGCCTGGTCCCACCACCAGTACGAGACCCAGCAGGGGTTCGAGGACCGGCCCTTCGCCCAGGCCATCGAGCTCGAGGACGAGCGCGTGCGCGGTGAGGAGGAGCGCATCCGGGCCGACCCCCGGTACGAGAGCTATGCGCACCGACACCACACCTACCTCCAGCGCGGGCACTACGCCGAACAGCTGGAACGGCTCTACGCGCACTTCGCGCCGGAGCAGGTGCTGGTGGTGCGCAGCGAGTCGATGTTCTCGGACCCGCAGACGGAGCTCGCGCGGGTCTGGAAGCACCTTGGGCTCGAACCCGTCCGCCTCGAGGGGCTCGACCGCTACAAGGCCACCCACGTACCGCTCGAGATCCCCAGGGACCTGCACGAGCGACTCACGGACCACTACCGCCCCTGGAACGAGAAGCTCCAGCAGCTGCTCGGGGCCGACTTCACCTGGAACGACCAACCGACACAGAGGACCTGGCATGGAGATCGTTGACTACCTCAGGGCCGCACGGCGCCGCATCGCGCTGATCATCCTCATCCCGCTCGTCGCGGCGGGGAGTGCAGCGGCGCTGCTGTTCCTGCAGAAGCCCGACTACATCTCCACTGCGACCGTGGACCCGCCCGCTCTCGTGGGCAGCCCCACGTCGCAGTACACCGGCTCCCAGGGCGTGATCCAGTTCGTGGCTGCCTTCCAGGCGACCGCCACTGGGCCGGTCGTGCGCCAGAAGGTGTCCGACCAGACCGGGGTGGACCCCACGAAGCTCCTCGAGAACCTCCTGGTCACCCAGCGGGGTGGCAGCGCCAGTGTCGCCGTGACCTACACCTCCCCGGTGAAGGCTGAGGTCGAGAAGGTCGTCGAGGCGACGAGCACCGAGACGCTGCGTGCCATGTTCTCCTCGCAGGTGACGACGGCCCAGTCTCGGCTGGACGACGCGGAGGCGACGCTGAAGTCGGCGAGCGAGGCCGTGGGCGCGTTCACGGCCAAGAACCGCATGGCAGACCCCCAGAAGGCGTACGAGGCCCAGCTGAACCGCGTGAACACGCTGGCCCAGCAGCAGGCCACCATGCGGGCTGCCGGCAACGCCGTGGGGGCGGCCGCCCTGTCGGCGCCTATCGCCTCGGCCGCCGCGGGGCTCGACAAGTTCGGCCCGATCCTGACCGAGTACAACACCCTCGTGGAGAACCGGTCGGCGGCTGCGTCCGCCGTCACCGCCGCCCAGGTGCAGCTCGCCAACGCGAAGTCGCAGTTCGACGCCGCCGACCCGACGAAGACGGTCTTCATCTCCGGCGCCCGGTTCGTCGACAGCACGGAGACCATGACCCGCACGGTCATCGCGGTGGGCGTGGCGGCGTTCTTCCTCGCACTGCTCATCGTCGCGATGCTCGAGGTGATCGCCCGCGGCCGACGTGAGCGCCCGGTGGCCGAGCCCGGGTCGGGTGAGGCGGCGCCGGGCGAAGCCTTCCCCCACGCGGCACCCACCGGGCGGATGGCGCCCAAGGGCTCTGCAGCGGCGGCGAACTCCGGCACCCCTAGCCACGGCATCCCGGCTCGGGCCAAGCACCACTGAGCGCGGGCGGAGGAACAGCGATGGAGAACAGCGGGACGGGGCCGGCGCCGGAGAGGCACGCCGCCGGCCCCCGCTCGCCCATCTTCATCGTCGGCTGCCAGCGCTCAGGGACCACGATGCTGCGGCTCATTCTGGACTCCCACCCACGGATCAGCTGCGGGCCCGAGACCCGCTTCCTGGAGGACATGGAGCGCATCGTCGGGGCGGACTGGAAGCGGTTGTCGCAGTATGGGTTTCCGCGTGAGGAGTGGCTGGGCCGCATCGCGGGCTTCTTCGACGGCATCCAGGGCGACTACGCCCGCTCGCGCGGGAAGTCCCGCTGGGCGGACAAGAGCCCCCGCTACGCGATGAAGCTGCCGTTCATCATGGAGCTGTTCCCCGACGCGCAGGTCGTCCACGTCATCCGCGACGGTCGGGACGTCGCCGTGTCGCACCGCAAGCGGTTCGGCTACTGGTCGTGCGTGAAGTCCGCGGTGAAGTGGCCGCGCTACATCGCCGAGGCGACCGAGCACGGCCGCCGGCTGCCACCGGGGCAGTACCACGAGCTGCGCTACGAGGAGCTGGTCTCCGACCAGGAGGGAACCCTGCGGCGCCTCCTCGACTTCCTCGGCGAGGAGTGGGACCCGGCGGTGCTCGAGTTCGACAAGAAGAGCCACGACGTCCCTGACCGCTACCACGCGCAGGCCTCGTCACGCCGTGCCGACGAGGGCACCAGTGCCGCCGTCTACACCTCGCGTGTGGGGACCTACCGCAAGGAGCTCGACCCGGCCATGCGCCTGCTGTTCAGGCTCACGGCCGGCCGCGAGCTGAAGAGCCTCGGCTACGCCTGACCTGCCCGCCTGACCCGGCGCCCGCCTGCTACCTGCGCACCAGGCCCTCGCGCCACGCTCCGTGCCGCGAGAGGTCGTCCACGTCGTAGCCGAAGGCCGCGATGTCGTCACCGAACCGCGCCGTGACGGCACGCCGCTGCCAGTGCCCCGGGCGCCACCAGCGGGCCCACTCGTCCCACCACTGCTCGTACTGACGGCTGGCGCTGGCCTTGAGGCTGTCGGCCGGGATGGGGCTGTCCAGGCCCAGGAAGTCGGCGATCTTCGCCAGCTCGGCCTCGGGCCTCGACACGAGGTCCTCGTAGTGCACGATGTGCAGCCGCTGGAGGTGTGGCATGTCCTGCACCAGGATGCGGTGGGCCGTCACCCAGTGCTCGACCAGCGAGCTGATCGTCTGGAAGCGCCGGGGGTCGGACGAGAGAAGCCGGCGCCACTTCTTGTTGGACAGGGCCACGACGACGGGGTGCCGGACCACCACGACCATCGCCGAACCGGGGAAGAGCGCCTGGAGGAACCGGCCCATGACGAGGTTGGGGGGCGACTTCTCCACGAACAGCCGGGCGTCCTCGTCCCAGAAGGGCTCCCACGCCGCCAGCAGGGCCCGGGCGTTCTCGGGCGTGACGAGCGGCGACTGCTCGGTGAGGTGTGCGCGGTGGTCGAAGGCGAACCGGCCCGAGCCGCCGTAGACCTTGGCCTTGGGGTAGACGTGCTGGAGGTGCTGGCCCTCGTCCTCGCGCACGCCGGTCCCGGACAGGCCGCTGACGTCGGGGTGGGTCGCCAGGGCCCGGGCGAGCGGCGTGGTGCCGCTGCGGTGCAGGCCTCCGACGAACACCAGCCGGGACGAGGGGATCGCCATCACTGCTCCTCCATGAAGTCCTTGACGGTTCCGTCGAGCACCAGCCGAACGGGCGTCCCGTCGACGGTGACGCGCCCCGTCCGCGTGGCCGTGGCGCCGGGAGACTGCGCGGTCTCCCCCTTGCCGAGGTCGACGGAGACGGGCTGGCCGGCCCACACGTAGGCGGTGGTGCGGCCACCGCGCTCGAACCCGATGCCGGTCATGCCCCCAGAGCTGATCCTGACCGCCTTGGCTCCACGCGAGGCGGCCAACAGCTCCTGGAAGACCCGCCCCGCCTCACGCACGGAGCCGTCGGGCTCGAGGAGGCCGAACCGCGGCTCGTCCGAGTTGCGGCCGCCGGGGTCGAAGGCGAGGGGAAGCCACAGCGCTGCGCGGGCGCCCTCCCCCACGACCAGGCTCACGGTCTTGAGCATCTCCACGGTCTCGGTGCCGTCCTCCCCGCTGTCGCGGTCGAACCTGCCCACCTCCCATGCCTCGATGGGCACACCGGCAGGGGTGCTCGCGCGCAGGTAGGCGAAGAGGTCCGGCACCGACGCGTAGCTCTCGTAGAAGTGGATCTGCCGGACGTCGACCACCTCGCGGCGCGCGAGGTCCGACATCAGCCGGAGGTAGGTCAGGTTGCGAGCACCCTGCTCCGAGGCGAGCGCCTTCTCCAGGCCGGCGCGGTCGCGCACTTCGACGATCTTGTCGCCGCGGGTGCCGAACCGGCGCTGGTAGTAGCGGTTGTAGGCCGCGACGGCGTCGGCCTCACGCCCCTGTCGGAGCAGCGCGTCGGCGATGCCGTAGCCGTAGGTGGTGCTGCTCAGGCCTGCGTCGACGACCTCGGCGTCCGGGTCGGCCGCCCGGATCTCGGCCGCGGCCGTCTCGGCGAGGGTCGTGAACTCCTCGGGCGTCCCGCCCCAGAAGCTCTTGGAGTTGATCTCGTTCTCGATCGCGTACGAGTTCACGCCCTTGGCGGAGTAGCGCGTCACCGCCGAGCGCACCCAGGCGCGGTAGGCCGCCATGTCGGTGGGCATCAGCGACTCGGTCTTGCCCTTGCTGCCCCGCTCGTACTGCGCATTGCCGCCGGTCGCCCAACAGGTGCCCACCCGGAGCTTGAGCATGAGCGTGACCCCCACGACCCGGCTCCGCTCGGCGATGCGGTCGAGCGAGGACCAGTCGGGGCGCCCCCGGTCGCGCTCGACGTCACACCACACGACCTCGTAGTAGGTGCGGCCGCCGGCGAGCGTGCGCAGGTACGGCTGGAACTCGGTGTACCGGCCCCAGTCCCACTTCGCGCCGAGGGCAGCAGGCGCTCCCGACGGGCCTGCCGACGTCCCCGAACTCTCGCTCGGCCCAGGGGTCCAGGTCGTGCTGCCCGGGGCGGTCGTGTCGCTGCCGGAGCTGGGGATGGGGACCGGGGTGGCCGAGCGGCCATCGGCCACCCCGTCGCTCCCGCCCTGGCACCCGGCCACGCCCACCAGCGCGGCGATCGCCGCCACCACGGCGACTGCGCGACCGCGCGCCGCGTGCCGTGCCCCGTCGCCACCAGGACGGCTCACGAGGCGCCTCCCCGGCTCTGCGCGGGGTCGCGCACGGCCACCGCCTGCAGCCGCTCGTGGAGGCGGGCGGCGAGCTCCGCCACGCGCCCCTCGACCGGCAACGGCCGCGTGCCGTGGCTCTCCCGCGCCACGACGTGCTCGAAGAGGGCAGGTCTGTTGGGCAGCCCGATGAAGGCGCACAGCCGGCTCATCTGCCCGGCAGGGTCTGCCACGAAGGCGTCGTAGCCCACGGGCAGCACGTCCGGTCGCTGGTCGAGGCCGAGGTCGAAGTACAGCTGGTTGCGCACGACCCAGAAGAGGACAGCGGCCGACTCGGGTGACATCAACTCGGTGTCGAACGAGCGCACGAGCGCGACGGACTCTTGGGGCAGCCGCTGCCCCTGCCAGATGGAGTCGCCCTCGCCCGCAGCGATGGCACGCAGGGCGCGCAGGTTGGCGTCCCGGAACTTGGAGACCTCCGAGCGGGCCCGCGCCATCGGCTCGCGGAAGACCCAGAGCGCACGGCCCGGCGGGGTGCCCGGCAGGTCGAGCAGCTGGTCGACGCGGTGCGACTCGCACAGCGGCTTGACGAGCACGATGGCGTGGCGGCTCGACGTGATGGTCTGCCTGAGCACGTCGTCCGAGCGCAGCTGGAAGCGGTGGAAGACGGTGCGGTCGTTCTCGTTGCGCACCTCCACCTCGGGCGCGAGGTCGATGCCGCGCATGAGCATGTTGGTGCCCGAGCGCTGCAGCCCCACGACGTAGACGGGCCGGGCCGTGCCCGGCGTCACCCCGGACCGGCGCCGCCAGCGGGCCTTGCGGTATGCCGTGGCCACCCGTTCGCGCGGGTCGAGCCGGTCCTCCTCGATGAGGCGGCCGATGCCCTCGCTGCGGGCCCAGCGGACGTGGCGGGCCACCTTGCCGGCGTAGTAGCCCAGGGCGCCCTGCTGAGAGGCGGGGGTGGCGGCCATCAGCCCACCGTGCTCAGGTCTCGCCCGTGGGCCGTCAGGACACCCTCGAGCTCTGCGGCGGCCTCGGGGCCCCGCGCCCCCACGACCGCACGCAGCCCGGCCAGGTCGGGAACGGGGTCAGGGGTGTAGCCGCGGGCCACGAAGGCCAGGTACTGCTCGTCCGTCAGCCCCAGCGCCCTGTGCAGCACCGCGGTGTTGTCGATCAGGGGCATCGGGCGCGGGTCGAGCCGGTACATCGAGGGCTCGAGCGCCAGCCCCGCCTGCAGGAGCATCGCCAGCCGGTGCCCGCCGTCACCCACGTGGACGGTGCGGCTCATCGGCGCCCCGGTGTCGCTCGGCGTGACCCACCGGGTCAGGCGCAGCGTCACAGGCTTGGAGGTGTCGAAGCCCCGCGCGTGGAACGAGCGGAGCAGGGCCCGGGCGGAGAGCACGCGTTCGGCGAAGTTGTCGGCCATCACCCCGGGGTCACGCAGGACCCACGGTCGGAACCGCGCCATGGCGACCTCACGGAACCACACGGCATACGGCTCGTCCTGGGCTGCCCGCACCAGCGCGGCGTCGGTCTCCCCGTAGGGCCGCGACGAGAGGAAGTCGAAGAACTGTGCCCGGACCAGCACGTCGTAGCGCAGGGGGCTGATGAGCTCGCTGATGTCGATGGCCCTGTCGCCCGTCCGCTTGGGCTTCCACGTCACCGCCCGTCGCAGGCTCCTGGCAACAGTCGCACTAGCACGTCGTCTCACAGGTTCCACCCATCTGGCCTCGCCACCGACCCCCATCGGCGGCGCCCTCGCACCTAGTCGACCACGACGGCGCAGAGATCGTCCGCGGAACGTCGAAATGTCCGCTCGGACGGGCGAAATGTCCTGTGCGGCAGTGAAAAGCACGGCTGCGATATCGGTGTTCGGACCCCACGGAAGACCCCGATGTGGTGCACTCACAGGAAGAAGGGGTGCCGGTCACGAGGGGAGCTGGCGCGTGCGCATCCTGCATGTCAACAAGTTCGTGTACCGCCGCGGGGGCGCGGAGGGGTACATGCTGGACGTCGCCGCCCTGCAGCGTGCCGCGGGCCACGAGGTCGAGCTCTTCGGCATGGACCACCCCGACACCCTCGACGGCCTGTCGCTTCGCGACACCTTCCCGCCGGAGGTGGAGCTGGAGCCGCCACCGCGCGGCCTGGCCGGCCTGGCTGCCGGTGCCCGCATGGTGTGGTCCGTGTCGAGCGCGCGGGGCATGACCCGGGCCCTCGAGCGGTTCCAGCCCGACGTGGTGCACTGCCACAACATCTACCACCAGCTCTCCCCCTCGGTGCTCGGTCCGGTCCGGCGCGCGGGGGTCCGCTGCGTCATGACGCTGCACGACTACAAGCTGGCCTGCCCCAGCTACCAGATGCTCGACCACGGGCGGCTCTGCGACGCGTGCGTGGGCCACAGCAGACTCAACGCGGCGAGGCACCGGTGCAAGTCGGGCTCGCTGGCGGCGAGCGCGCTGCTGGCGGTCGAGTCCTCGATCCACCAGCGGATCGGCGCCTACGACCCCGTGGACGTCTTCATCAGCCCGAGCCGCTTCCTGGCCGACATCATGCTCCGGGACGGGATCCCGCCCGAGCGGCTCACCGTGGTCAACCACTTCGTCGAGATGGCCGGGCCCGCGGGGTCGGGCACCGCCCGGGACGGCTTCGTCTTCGCGGGACGGCTGTCGCACGAGAAGGGGGTCGACACCCTCGTGCGGGCCGTGGCGGCGATGCCGCCCGAGACCGTGCTCCACGTCGCGGGAGAGGGCCCGGAGCGCGCTGCTCTGGAGGCGCTGGCTGCCGACGTCGCCCCCGGGCGGGTGCGCTTCCACGGCAGACTCGACAAGGCCTCACTGCGGGCCCTGGTGTCGTCGTGCGTGGCGTCGGTGGTGCCCTCGCGGTGGAACGAGAACCAGCCCCTGACCATCCTCGAGTCGTATGCCGCGGGCGTGCCGACCGTCGTGACCGGCCTCGGGGGCATGCCGGAGCTGGTGCTCGACGGCGTCGACGGCGTCGTGGTGCCGATGGAGGACCCCGACGCCCTCGCAGCTGCCCTGCTCTCGCTGGCGGCGGCACCCGGTCGCGCAGCGGAGATGGGGCGCCTCGGCCGTGACCGGCTCTCCCGCGAGTTCGACCCCGACCTGCACCTGCGGCGGCTCGAGGCGGTCTACCGCGGCGAGCAGGTTCCGGCCGGTCCGGTCACCGGAGTGTCCGAGGTGGCGCCGGCATGAGCAGCAGCGCGGCACCGGTGCGGGTGCTCTACGTCGCGGGCAGCGGCCGCAGTGGCAGCACGCTCATGACCACGGTGCTCGGCCAGCTCCCGGGCGCCTTCGCCGCGGGCGAGCTGCGCTACCTGTGGGAGCGGGGAGTCGAGCACGACCACCTCTGCGGCTGCGGCAGACCGTTCAGCGAGTGCCCCGTCTGGACCTCGGTCATGAAGCGGGTTCGCGACGAGGCGACGGCGGTCGACGAACCCGCGATCGGCCGGAGGCTGTTGCGGCGCCTGCGGATCCGGCGTGTCCCCGTGTTCCTCGCCCGGCGGGCGCTGGGGCGCCCGGCGGTGCCCTTCCACGCCGACGACGCGCACATCGGCAGGCTCTACCACGCCATCGCCGAGGAGACCGGCGCATCCGTCGTCGTCGACAGCTCGAAGCTGCCGCCCTACGCCCTGCTGCTTTCGCAGCTGGCCTGCGTCGAGGTGCTCGTCCTCCACGTCGTGCGCGACCCCCGGGCCACGGCCTGGTCGTGGCAGCGCCACAAGGACAGCCGTGACGGCTCGGGCCTGATGCACCGGCAGGAGAGCTGGAAGAGCTCCGCGCTGTGGCTGGTCTGGAACGTGCTCACCGCGGCTCTCTGGCGCGCGGGCGACCCTCGCGTGTGCCGTGTGCACTACGAGGACTTCGCGCGCTCCCCGCGGGCAGCGCTGGCGCCTGTGGCCCGGCTGCTCGGCGCGGACCCCGAGGACCTGCCGTTCGTCACCGAGGACAGCGTCCGGCTCGCTCCCAACCACTCCGTCGCGGGCAACCCCAACCGGCACGACAGCGGCGTGGTGCGGGTGCGTCCCGACGACGAGTGGACTCGTGCGATGCCGCTGCGCGACCGCCTGCTGGTGTCACTGGTCACCGCGCCCGGCCTGGCGGTCCTGGGCTACCCGCTCCTGCCGCGGCGGCACACCCGCTGACCCTCGCCCGGGCAGGGCCCGGTCCGTGGGATGCGCGGGTGCCCGTGGTCGGGCACCCGCGCATCCCACGGTGGCTACGGCGTACCCGGGAAGAAGGCCAGTCCCTGCTGCACGTTGCGCGCGGTGCCCGCGAACGAGAAGTCGCCTCCGACGAGCAGCCCCCCGCTGGTCGCCGCGAAGGACCACACGCCCATGGGGGTGTTGAAGTCCGGGGCATCCGGGTAGAGGTAGCCGTTGACGCCGTTGAAGACGTAGTAGCGCTGCTGCTCGACCCACGTGCCGCCGGGCCGGTCGAGGCAGTGCCCTCCCTGTCCCTGGTCACCGCCGTGGGTGCCGTAGTAGAAGTGGCCGTTCACCTCGAGCCGTCCCTGCATGCCGCCGTTGCACGAGGTCCGCCACCGCAGGCCGGTCGGGTTCGTGGACGTGGACAGGTTCACGGCATCCCACTGGTAGACGTCGTCGGGGCACACGTCCCCGCCGTAGAGCCGCTCCCCGTCGTCGCTGAGGTAGAGCCGGTTGACCCACGGGCCGACTCCCCCGCCGCAGCCCCGCACGCCGCCGAGCTGCCGTGGCCCGAGCTGTCCCGTCGTGCCGCTGACGACGGCCAGGCCCCCGGCGACGCTGGTGCCGTTCACGGTGGTGAAGGGTCCGCCGAGGAAGACCTTCGAGCCGTCGGGAGTCGCCTCGATACCCATGACCATTCCGTTCTGGCGCAGCGCGCCGGACGGGCCGGTCGTGTTGGCGACCCACGCGGTGTCGAGCGCGCCGGTGGCCGCGTTGATCTTGGCGGCATGGCCCCGGGTGACCCCGTTGACCTTGGTGAACTGCCCGCCCGCCCAGACCGCACCGGAGCTGTAGGCCAAGGTCAGGATGCTGCGGTTGAACGTCGGCTTCACCGTGGGCACGACGAGCCCGGTGGCGGTGTCGATGGCGGCGAAGAACGACCGGGCCTGCCCCTGCACCATGGTGAAGTTGCCCGCGATGAAGAGGCGTCCGCCGTCGGGGGAGGGGACCATCGCCTCCACGTACTCGTTGGCGTCGGCCCGGAACGACGGGACGCCGACACCCGTCCCCGCGTCGAGTGCCGCCAGCCCCCGACGCACCAGGCCCCCCACGCTGGTGAAGTCCCCGCCCACGAACACCGCCTGGGCGGTGCTGGCGAGGGCCAGGGGACGGTCGCCGGGCACGGGGTTCCACGCGGTGAGGGAACCGTCGGCCAGGGCGAAGGCCGCGGCGTCGTGCCGCTCTGCCGACCCGCTGGCCCCGAACCGGCCACCGACGTACAGGGTGGTGCCGGTCACGCTGAGGGCCGACACCTCGGGAGTGCAGGGCGGCAGCCCGTGGGCGTACTTCGTGTCGTGCCGGACGTGGCAGCCGCTCAGGGCGGCGTTCAGGGACCCCAGCGCGCCGGTGGGCAGCAGCTGGGCGAGGTAGCCGCGAGCGGTCCCGCTGACCGTGGTGAACTGACCCCCGGCGTAGACGCGCCCGCTGCTGTCCACGGCCAGGGCCTGCACGGACGCGTTGGCCGCCGGGGCGAACGACGTCACCGCGCCGGTCGAGGTCGAGTACGCCGCGATCCGGGAACGGGCGCTGCTGCTGCCGGCCCCCGAGGCGGTGGTGAAGTCCCCGCCGGCGTACAGCACACCGGATGCCCGGCTGACCGCGAGTGCTCGCACGCTGCCCGAGGCCGAACCGGTGAAGGCCGTCTCGGTCGCCCCCGTGGCTGCAGCCAGACGCACCAGCCGCGACCGGCTCGCCCCGTTGATGCTCGTGAAGTCGCCGCCGACGTAGACGCTGCCGCCGTCGGACGCCAACGCGCGGACGGCCAGGTTGGGCGTGGGCTTCCAGCCCGGGGCGAGGGCACCGGTCGAGGTGCTGACGAGAGCGAGGTTGGGTGCCGCGAGGCCGTTCACCGTGGTGAAGGCACCTCCGACGACGAGTCCGTTCGGCGTCAGCGCCAGCGCGTTCACGACGCCGTCAGTCTTCGGGTTCCACGTGCTGAGGGAGCCGGTCGAGGTGATCTGCGCCAGGGTCACCCGCCCCTTGCCGCCGACCTTTCGGAAGTCGCCGCCGATGAACCAGCCGCCCTGGCCGTCTGGTATGGCCGCCCGGACCACACCGTCGACCAGCGGCCCGGCAGCCCGGGCGCCGCTGCCGGGGTCGACCTTGACGCCGTAGCCCGTCGTCGGCCCGATGTAGTCGAAGCCCCCGCCGAGGTAGACCCGGCTGCCGACCACCTTGATGTCCACCACTCGACCGTTGGCACCCCACCACGAGGGTGAGGGGACGTAGGACAGGGCGGGTGGCCCAGGGTTGACCAACGCCGCTGCCGCGCTCTGCGCGCCGGTGGTGGCAGGGACTGCCAGCGCCGCTGCCGTGGCCAGTGCCAGGGCAGCGCTGAACGCCCTCGTTCGACTCATCAGATCCCCCTCAGGATGTCGAGCGGCCGTCGTCAGGCAGACGCCGCCCGTTGGTGTGGGACGCGCCGTCGCGGTCCCGGTGGTGCGTTCGGTGGGTCCTCCGCGGACCTGCCGTCCACCGTGCGCAGGTACAGCGCCTCCAGGGCGTCGACGGACGCGTCCCAGGAGTGGCGGGCCAGGATGGCCTCACGCAGGCACCGCGACGCCGCGTCACGCGGGCGCGGGTGCTGGAGCATCAGGCTCACCGCCCCCGCGAGCGAGTCGACGCTGTCCACCGGCACCACCTGGTGGCGGGCCGACCCCTCGCCGACCACCTCCAGGTGGGGCGAGATGTCGGACACCAGCACGGGCGCGTCGTTCGCGACGGCCTCGAGCAGGGTCAGTGGCAGTCCCTCGAGTGCCGATGGCTGCACGAAGACGCCAGCGTGCTGGTAGAGCGCCGCGAGCTGCTCACCGAACATGAACCCGGTGAAGACCACGCGGGGGTCCGAGGCCGCGAGCTGGTGCAGGCGGCGGGTGAAGTCGCTGGTGTAGGAGGAGTCGCCCACGATCGCGAGGCGGTGGTCGCCCGGCACCCGGCGAAAGGCCTCGATGAGCAGGTCCGGTCGCTTCTCCGGCACCAGCCGCCCGACGAAGAGGGCGTACTTCCCGGGTTCCAGGCCGTGGCCCGCCGGCAGGGCCGAGGGCGGCGCCTGGGCCGCCTCCACGACACCGTTCTGGATCAGGTGGGCGCGGCGGTCGAAGTGTTCCCAGTAGTGCTGCTCGAGCGCCCTCGACACGACGACGACCTCGTCGGGCACGTGGCCGCTCATCCAGTGCGCCGCCCCCAGCGCTGCCTGGGCGCCGCGTCCCCACTTGGACCGCTGGTGGTCCAGGCCGTGGATGGTCATGACCACCTTGGCCCGCGAGGCGTACCGCGGCAGCGGGGCCACCAGGCCGGGGCCGATGCCGTGGTAGTGGACCACGTCGGCCGAGGACAGCAGGGCCTTGGCCGTCGACGTGGCGCTGTGGACGATGGCGTCGAGGTGCTTGGTCCCCACGGTGGCCGCAGGCACCAGTTCGATGCCGTGGTAGCTGCGCGCCGGAATCTCCCCGTAGCTGCTGCGGCAGTACACCGTCACCCGGTGGCCGCGCCGGACCAGCCGCCGGCTCAGGTGCTCGACGTGGTGCTCGATGCCGCCGAACGTCGCGGGCAGGCCCTTCTGGCCGACCATCGCGATGTGCAGCGGCCGCCGCAACGGGCTGGCGGCCATCCCCTCCCCAGCCACCGTGTCCCCTACGCCGGCTCGCTGATCATGCCCGCGGCCACGGTCTTGTTGGACGCCTCGTCCACCAGCACGAAACCGCCCGTGGTGCGGTTGCGCCCGTAGTCGTCGCACATCAGCGGCACCGTGGTGCGCAGCCGCACCCGACCGATCTCGTTGAGCGCCAGACCTGCTGCGCTCTCGTCGCGGTGCAGGGTGTTGACGTCGATCTTGTAGTTCAGGCCCTTCACGATCGTGCGAGCCGTCCTGGTCGTGTGCTTGATGGCGTACCTGCCGCCGACCTGGAGGTGTGACGCCTCGTCCATCCAGCAGATCATCGCGTCGATGTCCTGGCTCACCTGCGGTTGGTTCGTGGGACGGCACAGGAGGTCACCTCGCGAGACGTCGATGTTGTCGGTCAGCCGCACCGTCACTGACATCGGCGGGTAGGCCTCCTCGACCTCGCCGTCCGCGGTCTCCACGGCCGCGATCGTGGTGGTGTAGCCGGAGGGCAGGACCATCACCTCGTCGCCCTTGCGGAGCACTCCTCCGGCGACCTGGCCCGCGTAGCCCCGGTAGTCGTGCCAGGCGTCGGACTGGGGCCGGATCACGTACTGCACCGGGAACCGCACGTCGATGAGGTTGCGGTCGCTGGCGATGTGCACGTTCTCGAGGTGGTGCAGCAGGCTGGGCCCCTCGTACCACGACATGGCCGGGGAGCGCGTCACGACGTTGTCGCCCTTGAGGGCCGAGATCGGCACTGCGGTCAGGTCCGGCACGCGCAGCTTGCTGGCGAAGGCGGTGAACTCCGCCCTGATCTCCTCGAACACGTCCTGGGAGTAGCCGACCAGGTCCATCTTGTTGACGCACAGCACGAGGTGGGGCACCTGGAGCAGCGTCGTGAGGAACGCGTGGCGCCGGCTCTGCTCCTGGATTCCCTTTCGCGCGTCCACCAGCACGATCGCCAGGTCGGCGGTCGAGGCGCCGGTGACCATGTTGCGCGTGTACTGGGTGTGGCCGGGCGTGTCGGCGATGATGAACTTCCGCCGCGGTGTGGCGAAGTAGCGGTAGGCCACGTCGATGGTGATGCCCTGCTCCCGCTCGGCCCGCAGGCCGTCGGTGAGCAGCGCGAGGTTGACGTGCCCCTCCCCCCGCTCCATGCTCGTGCGCTCGACCGCCTCGATCTGGTCGGCGAAGACCGTCTTGGTGTCGTAGAGAAGCCGCCCGATCAGTGTGCTCTTGCCGTCGTCGACCGAGCCGGCCGTGGCGAACCTGAGAATGTCCATTTAGAAATACCCCTCGCGCTTGCGGTCTTCCATTGCGGCTTCGCTGAACTTGTCGTCGCCCCTGGTCGCACCGCGCTCGGTGACGCGGGTCGTGGCGACCTCGTCGATGACCTTCTCCACGGTGTCGGCGTCGGAGCAGACCGCGGCAGTGAGGCTGGCGTCGCCCACCGTGCGGTAGCGCACGCGCCGGGTGGTGACCTGCTCACCTGCGCGGGGACGGATGAACTCGTTGACGGCGTAGAGCATCCCGTCGCGCTCCACGACGTCCCGGTCGTGCGCGTAGTAGATCGAGGGCAGCTCGATCGCCTCACGGGCGATGTAGTGCCAGATGTCGAGCTCGGTCCAGTTCGACAGCGGGAAGACCCGGATGCTCTCGCCCGGGTGGATGCGGCCGTTGTAGAGGCTCCAGAGCTCGGGGCGCTGGTTCTTGGGGTCCCACTGCCCGAAGTCGTCGCGGAAGGAGAAGATCCGCTCCTTGGCCCGCGCCTTGTCCTCGTCCCTGCGTGCACCACCGAAGATCGCGGTGAAGCGGTACTTCTCCAGGGCCGAGAGGAGCACGGGCGTCTGGATCCTGTTCCGGGTCCCGTCGGGCGGCTCCACGACGCTGCCGTTGTCGATCGCCTCCTGGACGCTCGCCACGATGAGCTGGACGCCGAGCTGGTTGACCCGATGGTCGCGGAACTGCAGGACCTCCGGGAAGTTGTGGCCCGTGTCGACGTGCATCACCGGGAACGGGATCCGCGCCGGGTGGAAGGCCTTCTCGGCAAGGCGCAGCATGACGATGGAGTCCTTGCCCCCGGAGAACAGCAGCACCGGGCGCTCGAACTCCGCGATCACCTCACGGAGGATGAAGATTGCCTCCGACTCGAGGATGTCGAGCTGGCTCATCTGGTAGTTCGGGTTGGCGAAGGCGTTCATCACACTGCTTCCTCGTAGGCGGCCAGCGCGGCCAGGGCGGACAGGAGCGAGTCGGCGAGCTCGGGTCGGCAGATGAGCAGGTCCGGCAGCAGCGGGTCGCGCCGGTTGTAGACCAGCGGGCTCCCGTCGATGCGGCTGGTGTGCAGGCCCGCGGCCCGGGCGACGGCCGCTGGTGCCGCCGAGTCCCACTCGTACTGCCCGCCGGCGTGCACATAGGCGTCGGTGGTGCCGTCGATGACCGAGCAGGCCTTGATGCCCGCCGAGCCCATCGGCACGGGGACGGCGCCGAGGTCGGCCGCGAGCTGGGTGACGAACTCGGGCGGGCGGGACCGGCTCACGGCGAGGCGGATCGGCCCGTCCTGCCGCGGGGGCACAAGGGGGACGACACCGGTGCAGAGCGTCGATCCCATGGCCGGTCGGGCCACGGCACCCGCGACGAGGCTGCCGCGCTCCCACAGGGCCACGTGCACCGCCCAGTCCTCGCGGGGCACCTCGCCGAACTCGCGGGTCCCGTCGAGCGGGTCGATGATCCAGACCCGGTCCGCGTCCAGGCGCACGGGGTCGTCCACCCCCTCCTCACTGAGGACGGCATCGTGGGGCCGCAGGACTGCGAGCTGCTCCGTGAGGAACTCGTGCGACACGCGGTCGCCCTCACGCCGCAGCGCACCCGCGTCGTCGTCTGCCGCGCGGCTGCGCAGCGACAGGAGCAGCGCTCCTGCCTCGCCGGCCAGCCGCTCGGCCAGAGCGTGGTCACTTCGCAACACCTGTTTCCCCCTTAGTAGGCGCCGCGGCCGCGCAGCACTGCAGCTGCGGTCCGGCCGAGAATCTGCATGTCCAGCACGAGCGACCAGTTGTCGACGTACCAGAGGTCCAACCGCACTGACTCCTCCCAGGAGAGGTCGCTGCGACCGCTCACCTGCCACAGCCCCGTGAGACCCGGCTTCACCCGCAGGCGCCGCACGGCGTCGTCCTCGTACTGCTCGACCTCGGCCGGCAGGGGCGGGCGCGGGCCGATCAGGGACATCTCTCCCCGCATCACGTTGATGAGCTGCGGCAGCTCGTCGAGCGAGAAGCGACGCAGGACGCGGCCGACCCGCGTGACTCGTGGGTCGCTGCGCATCTTGAAGAGCACCGTGTTGCCGGCGTCCGCCGCTCGCTGCACCTGGGCGAGCCGTGCCTCGGCGTCGACCACCATGGTGCGGAACTTGTACATCTCGAACTCGGTTCCGCTCGCGCCGATCCGCTTCTGTCGGAAGAGGATCGGCCCCCCGGTGTCCATCCAGATGGCGACCGCGACGAGCAGTAGCAGCGGGGCGGCGACGACGATGGCAGCGAAGGTCAGCGCCTTGTCGGCCACTGCCTTGACGAGCCTGCGGAACCCGGACACCACCGGGCGCTCCACGTAGAGCATCGGCATGCCCGCTGCGGGGCGGATGGACAGGCGGGGGCCTGCCACCTCGAACAGCCCGGCGGCCACGACGAGGTCGACGTCTCTCTCCTCGAGCCGCCAGGCGAGCCGGCGCAGCTCGGGGCCGGAGAGGTCCGGGTCGCTCGAGACTGCCACCACCTCGGCGTCGAAGAGGTCGATGGCGTGCATGGCCTCCGCCGGGTAGCCGAAGACCGGCACGCCCTCCACCATGTTGGGCACGTCGTCCGGTGACTCGAGGCCGGAGACGCAGGCGGCCACCACGCTGAGGCCCTCGTTGTGGGCCCGCCGGATCTGGCGCACCATCCGGCCCACCGCGCGCACGTCACCGATGACCACGGTGCGCTGCATCTCCCGCCCGGCCAACCGCTGGCGGTAGAGCCAGCTGCGCAACGTCCTGCGACCGAGCAGTGCCAGGACGAGCAGCGAGGGAATGACCGTGACGACGATCCCTCGGGCCAGCTCGTACTTGGTGCCGTAGGACGCCGCTGCGGTGAGCATGGCGAGGAACCCGACGGCACGCGTGATGCTGCGGTACTCCTCCGTCGTCGAGCCGACGAACCGGCGGGCGTAGGCCCGGCTGAGGAAGAGCATCGAGAGCCAGAGCGCCGGCAGCACGGCAGCCACCAGGAGACGCACCTGCGTTCCTGCGGCGCCGACGGGCACCAGGACCAGGATGAGACCTGTACCGAGCGCCGCAGCCACGTCCAGGGCGATGGCCCGTGAGCGGTAGCGCCTGAACCAGGCACCCCGTGGCCCCGGTTCCAGCTGGGTGGACTGGGGGTCCAGGCTTGCCTCCGGGCCCGGCTCGAACCCCGGCCGGGGCAGGACGGTGTTGGACCTGTCGAACCAGGACGAGAGCGAGCCCCTCCCCCGGGCCAGCGCCGAGCGGCCCTCGTGCGGTGTCGAGTCCGGTGCCGTCGCCATCGGTCCCCCTTGTGTCGTGCTCGATGGGGCAGGACAGCCGGGGGTGACTACACCCGACCTTGCCCTGCGGACCTGGCCTGCTGCCCTGCCGGAACGCTAAGTCAGCAAAAGGCACGACGGCTCCCCACCGAGTGCGAGATCGAGCTCCACCACGCGTGCTACGTCAACCGGCGTAAGGGACTCGACCCTTCTCCCCGTTACCCCACGGGGGCGCACGGCGTATCGTGGACGAGGGTTTGGGCGAGGCGGTCCGGGTCAGATGGACGAGGTCAGCGGGGGCTGTGCCAGCGCTGCTGCGCCGTCAGCAGTCCCTCGGCCACGAGCTGCTCGGTGGCGTCCGCGGCGTCACCGATGAGGAACGGCAGGTCCTTGCGCTCGGTCACGGAGAAGTCGCGGAGCACGTAGTCGGCGGGCTCCATCCGGCCGGGAGGGCGCCCGATGCCGACGCGCACGCGCAGGTAGTCCCTGGTGTCCAGAGACGAGCTGATCGACCGCAGCCCGTTGTGCCCGCCCTCTCCCCCACCCTTCTTCAGGCGTACCTCGCCGGCGGGGATGTCCAGCTCGTCGTGGATCACGACGAGGTGATCGGTGTCGATGCTGAAGAACTGCATCAGGGCCTTGACCGGCCCGCCGGACTCGTTCATGTACGACGAAGGGACGGCGAGCACCGCCTTCGGACCGGGCGCACCGCCGGGCAGCACCCCGAGGCGCACCTCGGCGATCGAGGCCCTGGACTTGTGCGTCTTCAGCCGGGCGCTCCCGTGCCGCGAGGCGAGGTCGTCGACCACCATGGCTCCCACGTTGTGGCGGTTGCCGGCATACCGGGGCCCCGGGTTGCCGAGTCCGACCACGAGCCAGGTGTCCATGGGGGGCAAGTATGCCGAAGGGCCCGGTCCGTATCGGACCGGGCCCTTCGGGGAAGGACAGTGAGGCTCAGGCCTGCTCGCCCTCGGCAGGAGCGGCCTGCTCGCCCTCCCCCTCGGCGGGAGCGGCGGCCTCGGCCTCACCCTCGGCGGGAGCGGCCTCCTCGTGCTCGATGCCGGCCTCGGCCTCGGCCTCGGCGAGCTCTGCCTCGAGGGCCTCGGCGGAGATCTGCTGCGTGACGTTGACGACCAGGGCCTCGGGGTCGGTGAGGAGCTCGGCGCCGCGCGGCAGGGTCACGTCCTTGGCGTGGACCTGCGTGCCGGCCTCGAGACCCTCCACGGAGACGGTGACGTTCTCCGGGATGTGGGTGGCCTCGACCTCGAGCTGCAGCGCCTGGGTGTCGACGGTGACGACGGTCTCGGCAGCAGCCTCGCCCTCGACGTGCACCGGCACGTCGACGGTGACCTTCTCGCCGCGCTTCACGACGACGAGGTCGACGTGCTCGATGACCGGCTTGATGGCGTCACGCTGGACGTCCTTGGCCAGGGCGAGCTGCTCCTTGCCGTCGAGCTCGATGGACAGCAGGGCGTTGGCGACCTTGAGGGCCAGCATGGTCTCGTGACCGGGAAGCGTGATGTGCACCGGCTCGGAGCCGTGGCCGTACATGACGGCGGGGATCTTGTGGTCGCGGCGGATCTTGCGGGCGGCACCCTTGCCGAACTGGGTGCGGATCTCGGCGACGAGCTTGGTCTCGGACACAGGTCTCTCCTGAAACGTGGGGATCAATGACGCGGTAGGCCTCGACGCGGGGCGCAGCACGGAGACTCCACCGCGTCGATCACGGACGGGCACGACCGGAGGCCGTGCAGTGTCCCTCGCCGAGGCAACAACCCGAGAAGTTTAGGGGACAGGTGTCGGCACAGCGAAATCCGCCGGCTGCAGGGCCCGCGCCACCCGCAGCTCCTCCACCCGCACGGCGACGACGCCCGCGACGATGAGCAGGCCACCCACGAGCTGCACGACGCGGGGCAGCTCGCCCAGCAGGAGCCACGCCAGCGCGATCGCGAAGAGCACCTCGGTGAGCATGAGGAAGGACGCCATCGTGGCCCCGAGGTGACGCACCGCACCGATGCCCGCGGCATACGCGAAGGCCGCCGCGACGACGGCGAGCTCGGCGATGGGCACCCACCACGCCACCTGCACGCCCCCGACGACCACGTCCGCAGCGGACGCCGTCATCGGCAGCAGCCGCAGCAGGCCGGCGATGCCGAGCACGAGCGACCCCACGACCAGGCCGGCCCAGGCCAGGGCCAGGGGCGGCAGCGACTCCTCGTGCTCGTGCTCGGAGAGCAGGAAGTAGCCCACCAGCCCGGTGGCGGCGAGCAGGCCCCACGCGACACCGGAGAGGCTGAGCCGCACCCCCCCGAGGACGTCGAGCACCAGGAGCAGGCCACCCATGGCCAGGACGACGCCGGCGACGGTCAGCCGCCCGGGTCGCTTCCCGCGGGCCCACAGGTAGCCGACGATGAGCACCGGCGCCAGGTACTCCAGCAGCAGGGCCACGGCCACCGAGAGCCGCTCGACGGCGTTGAAGTAGGCGAACTGGCACAGCGCGACGGCGACCACGCCGTAGGCCGCGGCGAAGCGAGCGTTGCGGCGCAGCAGGTGCCACCGGCCGCGCAGCACCACGACCACGGCCGGCAGGAGGACGAGTGCGGCGCCGGCGATGCGGGCCGTGACGACCGCGCCGGGACTCCACCCGGCGCCCAGCAGCGGCTTGGCGAAGGCACCGGAGCTGCCGAAGGTGGCGGCCGACGCCAGGGCGAGCCCGAGGCCCAGCCCAGCGCGCGACCGGGATGCGGTGAAGGTCGGCGGGGCCATGGGACCTCTTCTCAGGGCGTCAGGGGCAAAAACGATTATGGTGATGACGTTACGGACCTCCCAGGACAGGAGTCAAGGTGCTTTTTGCCCATGACACCGAGGTGGCCCTCGTCGCGGCGGCCGCCCTGGTCAACACGGCCACCGACGGCGACTCGCTGCGCACCCCGGCCGACCTCGACCTCTTCCTCGACCGCTACGGCTGGACCGGCTCGCGCACCCGCGACGCCGCCGAGCTCGAGGCCGTGCGGGCCCTGCGCCCCCGGCTGCGTGAGATCTGGCTCGCCGACACCGATGAGGCGGTCGCCGGCGTCAACGCGCTGCTCGCCGAGCACCACGCCCTCCCCCAGCTGGTGCGGCACGACGCGTGGGACTGGCACCTGCACGCGACACCCGCGGAGGCGCCTCTCGCGACACGCATGGCGGTCGAGGCCGCGATGGCCCTCGTCGACGTGGTGCGCAGCGGCGAGACCAGCAGGCTCGGCGTGTGCGCCGCCGACGACTGCGACGACGTGGTCATCGACCTGTCGAAGAACCGCTCACGGCGCTACTGCGAGAAGGGCTGCGGCAACCGCGCCCACGTCGCCGCCTACCGCGCCCGCCGCGCGCACCTTTCTCGGGTCACCCGATAAAGGTGCACTTCACCCGAGGTGCCACCAGGGGGTGACTGGCTGTTTATCGGGTCACCCGATAAACGCCCGGGGCGAGGAGCTCAGGCGCGGCCGTCGAACAGGCTGGTGACGGAGCCGTCCTCGAAGACCTCGCGCACCGCGCGGCTGATCAGGGGCGCGATCGACAGGGTCGTCAGCTTGTCGAACTGGCGGTCGTCACCGATGGGCAGGGTGTTGGTGACGATCACCTCGAGGGCGCTGCACGCCTTGAGGCGGTCGACTGCGGGACCGGAGAGGATCGCGTGCGTCGCGGCGATGATCACGCCGGCGGCGCCGTCGGCCATCAGGGCGTCGGCCGCCTTGGTGATGGTGCCGGCGGTGTCGATCATGTCGTCGACGAGCACGCAGACGCGGCCCTCGACCTCACCGACGACGCGGTTGGCCACCATCTCGTTGGGCCGGTCGATGTCACGGGTCTTGTGGATGAACGCCAGCGGCGCTCCCCCGAGCCGCTCCGACCACTGCTCGGCGACCTTGATCCGCCCGGCGTCGGGCGAGACCACCGCGAGCGCCTCGTGGCCGTACTTTTCACGGACGTAGTCGGTGAGGATCGGCAGCGCCATCAGGTGGTCGACCGGTCCGTCGAAGAAGCCCTGGATCTGCGCGGTGTGCAGGTCGACGGCCATCAGGCGGTCGGCGCCGGCGGTCTTGAGCAGGTCGGCGACGAGTCGCGCGGAGATCGGCTCGCGGCCGCGGTGCTTCTTGTCCTGGCGGGCGTAGCCGTAGAACGGCAGCACGACGGTGATCCGCTTGGCCGAGGCGCGCTTGAGCGCGTCGATCATGAGCAGCTGCTCCATGATCGCCTGGTTGATCGGCGTGGCGTGGCTCTGGATGACGAAGGCGTCCGAGCCGCGCACGGACTCCTGGTAGCGCACGTAGATCTCGCCGTTGGCGAAGTCGTAGGCCGTGGTCGGCACGAGCTGGGTGCCGAGCAGCGAGGCGACCTCCTCGGCCAGCTCGGGGTTCGCGCGACCCGAGAAGACCATGAGGTTCTTCTCGGTGGTCTTGACGATGCCGGTCACGGCTGGTCCGCCTCTCCTGCGTCAGGGGTATGCCGTGCGGCCGCCTCCGCGGCGGCCGCCGTCTTGGTGCCGGCGCGGCGACGGGCCACCCAACCGGCGATGTTGCGCTGCATGCCCCGGGCAACCGCCATCTGGCCCGGCCCGACGTCGCTGGTGACCGCCGACCCCGCAGCCACGTAGGCGCCGTCGGCGATGTTCACGGGGGCGATGAGCACGGAGTCGGAGCCGACGAACGAGTGGGCCCCCACCGTGGTGTGGTGCTTGGCGACACCGTCGTAGTTGGCCACGATCGTGCCGGCTCCGATGTTGGCGCCCTCGCCGATGGTGGCGTCGCCGCAGTAGGTCAGGTGGGGCACCTTGGCGCCGTCACCGATGCGTGCGTTCTTGGTCTCGACGAAGCCGCCGATCTTGCCCTTGGCGCCGAGCACCGTTCCCGGACGAAGGTAGGAGTACGGGCCGACCGTTGCACCCTCCCCGATGACCGCGCCGTGGGCCTCTGCTCGCCTCACCTCGGCACGGGCGCCGACCTCGGTGTCGACCAGGGTGACCTCGGGGCCGACGACGGCGTCGGCGCCGATGCTCGTGGCGCCGACCAGCTGCGTGCCCGGGAGGAGGGTCGCGTCACGGCCGATGGTCACGTCGGCGTCGATCCAGGTGGTGTCGGGGTCGACGATGGTGACGCCCTCACGCATCCACTTCTCGGTGGTGCGGCGGTTGAGCTCCCTGCCCATGCGCGCGAGCTGCACGCGGTCGTTGACGCCCTCGGTCTGCCACAGGTCGTCGATGAGGTGCGCGCTCACGCGGCGCCCGGCGGCACGGGCGATCGCCAGGACGTCGGTGAGGTACTTCTCGCCCTGTGCGTTGTCGGTGGTCACCTCGGCCAGCGCGTCCCGCAGCACCTCGGCGTCGAAGGCATAGATCCCCGAGTTGATCTCGGTGATGGCCAGCTGGTCGGCGGTGGCGTCCTTGTGTTCGACGATGCCCTCGACCGCGTCGTCGGCGCCTCGGATGATGCGGCCGTAACCGGTGGGGTCCGCGAGGTTGGCGGTGATCACCGTGACGGCGCTGCCGCTGGCCGCGTGGTGCTCGACCAGCTGGTGGAGCGTCTCGCCGGCGAGGAGCGGGACGTCGCCGTAGGTGACGAGGACCGTGCCCTCGAGGTGCTCGGGGAGCACCTCGAGGGCGCACTCGGCCGCCCGGCCGGTGCCCTTGACCTCGTCCTGGTCGGCGATGATCGCCTTCGGGTCGACCTCGGCCACGTGAGCCGCGACGAGGTCGCGCTCGTGCCGGACGACGACGGCCAGGTGCTCGGGGCTGGTGGCCCGGGCCGCGGCGATCGCGTGGCCCACGAGCGTGCGGCCTCCGATGCGGTGGAGGACCTTGGGGGTTGCGGACTTCATCCGGGTGCCCTCACCTGCAGCGAGGACGATGACGGCGGCGGGGCGGACGGTGCCGCTGGGGGTGTTCACGCGTGAGGGCTCCAGTGCTCGGGTGCCTCAGGACGCCGTCATGCTACCGGCCGGCCAGAGGGCGGTCACCCAGCGGTCACGGGAGGGCCCGGCCTGCGACGACACCCGGCTCAGCGCGGCACCTGGTCGAAAGGCCGCCCACAGCCCGGGGTCCGGCCGAGCCTGTCGAGCACACCCTCCCTCACAGGCTCTTCACATCCGGGGGCACGGGTCCCGACAGGCAGCCGCACAACCGTGGACACAACACCGGGCAGATGCCCGAGGGATGTCACGAGAAAGGTGCACACACATGTCTGTCAGAAAAGATCTCGCGATCACGGCCGCCGCTGTGGCGGCCGCCGGGGTGCTGGTGGGAGGCGTGACGGCGGTGTCCAACGCCTCCACCACGAGCCAAGTCGCCCAGACCTGGTACTCGGCCGAGGCGTCGGCCGAGGCGTCGGCCGAGGGCACAGGCCGGGGCGGCCATGCCCACACCGCCGTCACCGGCGACGAGCTCGCCAAGGTCACCGCCGCGGTCAAGGCCAAGGACTCAGCCGTCACGGTCCAGAGCGCGCGGAAGGACCCCGACGGCTCCTACGACGTCCTCGGCACCAAGGACGGCACCCCGGTCATGCTCGAGGTCAGCAAGGACCTCAAGACCATCGAGACCCGCACCGGCGGCCCGGGTCGCATGCACGGCCAGCACGGCCCGGGTGAGCAGCAGACGCCCTCGACCAGCCCTTCCGGCAACACGACCACGTCCACCATGTCCACCACGGTCTGACGCCCGGCTCCGCTCGGCACACCTCGGCGGGGTCCGCACCCACGGTGCGGGCCCCGCTGTTCGCGGCGGTCATCCCCTCGCTGTCCTCACTCCGCGACGCCGACGCGCACACCTGGTACGAGACCGTCGATGGAGGGACGGCTGCGGGAAGCACCTAGCGGGCTCATGGACCTGACCACGTGCCGCTGTCCCCGATGCCGATCTCTTCGTGTGAGGGCCGCTGCCCTTCATGTGGCCGCCGGGTAGGTCTGTCTGGGGACGGACCGTCACTCGGTGCGCCCAGGAGCTCCCGTACGGCGCCGACCATGACGGGGTCAGTCTCGAAGTGGTTCGTGAGCCACTCCAGCGTCGCGCCGGCAGCCGCCGTGTTCCGTGCGTAGCCGGGGACCATGCGGCCCAAGGGCACGTCATCGAAGGAGGTCTCGACGCGCCGGGTGGACTCGAACGGGTCCCGCTGAACCCACGGACGACCCGGGTCCAGGCGCAGCAGGGCCAGCACACGGTCGACCGCGTAGACCTGGATGAAGCGGAAGGCGGTGAGACGCTCGCCGCGCAGCTCGCGGTGGAGCCCAACGAACAGGTTGGTCAGCGCCTCGTTGACGTGGAACTCGACGCTGTCCAAGGCTGTCGGCGCAGGCGGGCCGGGGTGGTCGTCCGGGTCGAACGGTGCACCGGGACGCTGCCACACCACACGCGCCCCGCTGAACGGCAGACGGCGCACTTCCGGTGGGGTGAAGACCGCGTACTCGAGGAAGAGGCCGTCGTCGAGGAGTGCCTTCCGGCCGTTCGGGTCGTTGGCGAAGCTGTAGGCGAGCCGACCGCCGAACCCGCTCAGCCACTCGATCTGCTCGAGGTAGCGCCGCTTGGACGCGCCGTCGGACACGACGAGCCAGAAGTCGATGTCGGAGTGGCTGTCGAAGCGGCCGTGTTCCGCGCCGGCGGACCCCAGCCCGAGGACGGCCAGCACCGCGGGGTCAGCCGCGAGGCCGGCCGCCAGTTCGTCCAGTCGTCTCAACGTCGGGTGCATGCGGGTCTCCTCGTCGGGTGCGGTCGACGTTGCAGCCCGAACAGCCCATCTGCCGAGGTCGCGACGACGTCATGCTAGCCAGCCCTGCGCCTCACCTGCCGGCCCGAGGCGCCCCGGCATCGACGATCTCGTCCTCCCCCGGCATCCATGGGGGGACGGGCGCGCCGTCACCGGCCCGCCTCGGACGGAAGAGCATCGGTATGCCGCGTGCGGTCGGCCAGTCGGTCGAGTCGGTCACCTGGACGTGCACGTGCGGCTGGGTGCTGTTCCCCGAGTTCCCACACTCGCCGACCTGGTCACCGATCGCGACAACGTCACCCGGGGCGACTCGCACCGTCCCGCGGCGCAGGTGCGCCAGGAGGACGAATGGACCGGGGTCCGCCAGCGCGATCATTACGTGGTTGCCGGCGATCTCGGTCGCGCCCGCCCTCGCCCGCCGCGCCTGGCCCAGCATGTACGGCACGAGCGTCAGCTGGGACCGGCGGGCCGAGTGGTCTGGCGCGCCGTCATGGGCGGCCACCACCGTCCCGCCGGCCGGCGCCAGGATCGGTGCACCGAAGCCGCGGAACGCCTCCGGTGGCTCGACGGCGAAGGCGGACCGCCAGGTTCGTGGGGCCGGCAGGCCGTCACGGTCGACCGCGACGAAGTCGATGGCGTAGGTGACGCCGAACGCGTGGGTCCCGTGGCTGGGCACCCGCCGAGCCGGGCTCCGGCGTGCCAGCCAGAGGCCGCGGAACGGTAGGTCGAGCACGACCGGTCCTGGGTCCACCACCACCCCCTCGTCTCCACAGACCTGGCAACGACTCCCGGGAGCGCCGACCTGCTCGTGGCGGCTCCGGCGTCAGCCCTGCGGATCGTACGCAAATGTGCACCGTGCGCACCTCGTCCTCGCTGAGGAGGAGCGGGCGGTCAACCGTGTAGGGGCTGCCCGGTCCGTTGCCGCCCCAGCGAGGTCGGTCTGGTCACGCCCTGCTCGGCGTTGGAGAGGGCCTGCGAGACCACGGCACTGAACCGGGGGTCCCCTCCCCCGGTCCCCGACCTGGCACAGCGACCGAACGCGAGGACGTCGCCCTGCTGAGACCTACTGACGGACAGCGGCCTTCACCAGTTCGACGACCTTCTCCTCCACCACCGGGCTCCACTGGAGGAGTGCGTAGGACACCGGCCACATGTCGCCGTCGTCGAGATTGGCGGCGTCCTGGAACCCCAGGGTGGAGTACCGGTAGTTGAACTTCCCGGCGTCCTGGAAGAAGACGACGACCTTGCCGTCCGCGTTGGTGTAGGCGGGCATCCCGTACCAGGTCTTCGGCAACAGCTCGGGGGCGGTCGCGGTGACCACCACGTGCACGCGCTCGGCCAGCGCGCGATCCTCCGGCGCCATCTCCGCGATCCGGTCCAGGACCGCCTGCAGCCCGTCGGCCTTCTTGGCGCCCCTCTTGCCCTCGGCGCGCAGCTCGGCGGCGCGCTCCTTCATCGCCGCACGCTCCTCGGCGCTGAAGCCGTCCGACTCGGTCTTGGCATCCTTCGTGGGCATTCCCGGGCTTCCTTCCTCGACGATCGGGCTCGGCTTCCTGCCTGCCCCTGGTCGAAGGCTAGGCCCGCGCGACACCGTGACGCTTCTCGATTCCTGATCGGAATCGGGGCCACCTCGAGTCAGTGGCTCGCGGGTGCCACGGGGGGAACCGCCGACATGTCCAAGGCGTCACACCCCCGTCGAGTGACAGGGGTGTGTCTGCATGACTGCACTAGGGCGGATCAGCGGAATCGGTGCGGTGGCGGTCCTTCTCGCGGCGGCCTTGACGTCGTCCTGCTCGACCGGGTCGGACGGCGCCCAAGGCTTCGTCCCCGCTGCGCAGAGCCACCGGGCCGCGGCGGCCCGCGTTCACCCCTACGAGAACCTCTCCGAACTGCTGGACAACACGCAGTACACCGTCGGAGGCCGGCCCCCTCACCCGGCCACAGTCGCTGTTGTCACGGGCCGATTCCTCGGCCTCGCCCCAGGCCGTGCCTTCACCGTCGAGGGCGATGACGCGCCCGACGGAACCGAGATCGGCTTCGATGGTCCCGACGCCCTGTGGCGAACCATGCACGCCAAGTTCGCCGTCGACCAGATCATCTCTGGCCGCGTGTCGGGCCAGGAGGTCACGGTTGGCCTGGCCTTCCCGGCACAGTCGGACCTCGACCCGATCAGGAAGGACCTTCTGGACCTTGGCCCTGTCGCATTGTTCCTTGACCGCTCCCCCGTCTTCGGTTACGACGCCACCCTCTACTCAGTGGTGCTCGATGGTGGCCTCATTGCCCCGATCGACGTCATGGGAGGGTTGTCGCTGCCCGCACTCGCGCCGTCGGAGGCCGAGAAGCTCTTGCGCGAGTCGCGCAGCGTCGAGGCATTGAAGGCCAAGGCGCGCGGCCCACATACCGTCATCGAACTCGACGCCACCGGCACGCAGAGACTGCCGCAGTGACTGGCTGCCCCTCGCGGTGAAGCAGTGCAGGTCAGACGGCGAGTGGAGCCGGCGGCGGGGACCTAGGGTGCCGACATGACGCGCGAACGTGCCGAGCTCCTCGCCCACCTCGACTCCGAACGACGGCACGTGCTGGCCGCAGTCGAGGGGCTGAGTGAGGTGGACCTGACCCGCGCGGCCGCCCCTTCCGGCTGGTCAATCGCGCAACTGCTCAACCACCTCACGTACGACGACGAGATCTTCTGGGGCGGCGCGGTTCTCGGCGGCGACGAGGAAAGCATTGGTCTGATCCAAGACGGTTGGAAGGTTCCCGTCACCTCCGGCGCGGAGGCGGTGGCGGAGTACCGCCGCTGGGGGCGGCACAGCGACGCTGTACTCGCCGAGGTGGATCTCGACGAGTCCCCCCGCTGGTGGCCGCCGGAAGAGGTCTTTCCCTTCCCACCGTTCGCTGACGCACGCGGCTGCGTGTACAGGCTTCTGGTGGAGACGGCCACCCATGCCGGCCATCTCGACATCGCTCGGGAACGGATCGACGGGCGCCAACACCTCGTGGTCGGGTAGGGGCCCGGCCGGGTGCCGCCATTCGGCGAGGCAACCCACCGCATTGACAAATGGCTGGCTGCAGCGCAGCACATGGGCGAGGCTGGCTCCATGACCAGCAGCGACCTCTGGGACGCAGAGACAGCCGAGCGGTACGACGAGACTTCGGCCTTCATGTTCGCACCGGATGTCCTGGAGCCTGCCGTGCGGTTCCTGGCCGGGCTGGCCCAGGATGGCCCCGCGCTCGAACTCGCGATCGGTACCGGACGGGTGGCCATTCCCCTGGTCGAGCGCGGGATCTCGGTGAGCGGTATCGAGCTTTCACAACCGATGGTCGATCAGCTTCACAAGAAGCGCGCTGACATCCCAGTTGTGGTGGGCGACATGGCGACCAGCACGATGCCGGGGCAGTTCTCACTGGTGTACCTCGTCTGGAACAGCATCGGAAACCTTCGCACTCAAGCCGAACAGGTCGCCTGCTTTCGCAACGCAGCCCGCCACCTCTCGCCAGGCGGGAGATTCGTCATCGAGCTGTGGGTTCCCGGCATTCGGCGTTTCCCGCCGGGTCAGGCCGCTGTGCCGTTCCACGTCGGGCAGCACCACGTTGGCTTCGACACGTACGACATGACCACCCAGCAGGGCACATCCCACCACTACCGACGGCACGAAGACGGCACCGTGACATACGGCGCCAGCAACTTCCGCTACATCTGGCCGGCCGAGTGCGACCTCATGGCCCAGCTCGCCGGGATGGGGCTCGAGGGGCGGGTCGCCGACTGGAAGGGCAGTCCCTTCACAAGCGACAGCGAGAGCCACGTCTCGGTCTGGCGCAAGCCGGCCTGACCCGAGCCGCGCATGAAGTGGTCGATGTCCTTCCAAGCGACATGTGAGCTGCGAGAGAGCACGTGCTCCTCGTAGCCATGGGGCATCAGGCGGAGGAGATCCCACGGGATGACAAGCCTCACCAGACTGAGCAAGCAACCGAAGCCGAAGAAGGTCGCGGTGACCCAGAACATCGGGTCTGATCGTGGAACGATGAGCACCGCGACAGCGACGAACCCCGGCCATCCGGCCAGTACGAGAGCCACTTCCTCCGGGGTCGTGCAGCCGCGTGGCGTCCACTTAGCTGCGTAATCTGTTGGCTCGTATGCCCGTCTGTGGTGTCTACGGGCACACTGACGGTTTCCCGTTCGACCCGAAGGACTGAGCTGTGGCCGACCGACCTGAGATTGTCTGCATCTGCGGCTCTACCCGGTTCGTCGACGAGATGAGCGCGGCGAACCGTGATCTGACCTTCGCAGGCGTCATCGTCGTCGCGCCAGGCATCTTCCTACGAGCCGAGGATCATGAAGCAGACAAGTTGATCACCAACGAGCAGAAGACCGCGCTGGACGCCCTCCACCTGCGCAAGATCGACCTGGCTGACCGGGTTCTGGTCGTCAACCCAGGCGGGTATATCGGCGAGTCCACGAGCAGGGAGATCGCATACGCCCAAGCCACCGGCAAGCCGATCTCGTTCACCGATCCCGTCTGACCAGTAGACGCTTCGTGGTGCGCGCGGGCAACGACTGCCCGAACCGTTCGGGAACCGGAACACGATCTCCAAGAGCTTCGACCGCTGGTCGAAGGCCGGGGTCTGGGCGGGCGTTCTCGAGCAGGTCCAGGCGATGGCCCACCAGGGCGCGACCCTGCCCAGGGACACAGGGGGCACGGTCGAACAACAAGAAGTTCGCAGATGAACCCGCTGACCACGCGATCGGCCGCTCCCGTGGCGGGTTGACGACCAAGCAGGTGGCCACCTGGCCACAGTTGGAGGTCTGGGGTGTGGGTGGGCAGCCCATGATCAGACCACGCGCCGGCTTCCAGTCGAGGCAGCCCACGGCGGATCTCGGGGGGAGGCCGAAATCTGGCACGCACGATGGTTCGACCCCGATCTGACCGGACCGAGACGCTCACTCAGCGGCAGGACTCGGCGTCTGCTCGAAGGACGCCTTGAGCGCGTCGACGGTGATGGTGCGCTCCTTGACGGCGAAACGTCGCCAGATCGGTGTACCCAGGCGCCACACGCCGTACGACACCAACTTGCCGCGATGGCGCACCAGCGTCTCGCCGTCACCGGAGGGCTGCAGGTGGTAGCTCGGCCAACCCTCGAACTTGAGCTCGCCCGACTTCGACCTCTCCCACCAGTGGTAGACGATCGTGTGCGGGGCCTCCATCGCGGCGATCTCTCCGGGCATTGAGCCCTGAGTCGTCTCGTCGACGAACGTCGTACCAACGGCGGGTTCTCCGGGAGACGTCTGCTGGGTGTGCTTGAGCATGCTTCCCGTGTTGGCCATCCAGTCGTTGTGCCCCTCGATGTCGGCGAGCCGCGCAAATACCTGGTCGATCGGTGCCCGGATCGTGCGCTCGAGCTCGAACTCGATGGGCTTCATGCGACCAGCATCCTCGCGCGGCGGTTGCGCAACAAGGCTCCAGCAGCATCCAGGCTGAGGAGAGCTCTCGCGCATGGACTGGGTACTCCGCGGGTCGAGGTCCTCGACCTAGCGGCATGAACCCGCCGTAGCCCCGACGGACGCACTCACCTGCCGCGATCCGAGCGGTCGTGCCGAAGCGCGCGCGCAACGGTGGTGGTGACACCGCCCCCCGCGTCAGGAACGCATCCGGTGCCTACTCCTTCGTCGTCACCACCACGTACCCCTCAGCCTCCGGGTCGAACGTGCTCTTCTCGACTCGTAGTCCCACGCTGTGCAACTCGGATTCGAGTTCGCCGTATTGATACGGCCAGCACGACAACGGTTCCGAGCGGACCAAGACCGACCCATCCCCCTCGACTTGCACGACAGCGATCTCAATGCGGTGCTCCTGCTCCCACTGCGGCGCGATCTCCCAGCGATAGATGACGAGGCCATCGCGGCCATTCCGGCGGACCATTCGGTCACTGATGTCCAGCCGGGAGCCTCTGGCCCTCACGAGTTCCCAATTGCGGGAGGTGAGTACCAACCGCCCTCCACGGCGCAGAAGTCGTGACATCGACTCCAGCGCAGCAACCCTGCCTCTCGCCCCCTCGGCGTGGTGCAGCGAGTTGCCAACGCAGAACACCATGTCGAAAGTGGCGTCCCCGAAATGGTCGGTCAACTCCTCCCAGTCGGCTCGCACCGTCAAGAACGATGCACCGGCTTCCTCAGCCAAGATCTCAGTCCGACGAACCATCGCTGCACTGGCGTCGGTCGCAACAACCTGCATGCCGAGACCGGCGAGGCCAACCGCCAGTTGCCCGGTACCGCATGAGCAATCGAGCACTTGAGCCTCCGACGGAAGGAGACAGGTGACGTCAGCGAACGCCGCGGCGAACTCGGCGGGCGTCAACTTCGCGTCCGAGATAAGCCACTCATACACCTCGGCAAGCACGTCATAGCCCGTCACGACGACTACCTCCGTCAACTCGGCAGACCCCAGGTAGCGCACCAGTACATCAGTGGGGCAGGTCGGTCACCACAGGTTTCCCGTGGAGTAACCGCCCGCTCAGGCCGCGATCCGCTCGTGCCGATATCGGCGAAGGCAGTCCCCGCCCGCTCCCCAGTGGCTCAGGAAAAGAAGAAGGTAGGCAGTGCGTAGGCAAGCCAGCCCATCAGGAGGAGCGCCAGGCTGCCGTCCATAACAGCCCACGTCTTCCTCACCTGCGGGTCGCAATCCGTGCGACTGTCGTCGTGGCTTTCACAAATCACGGCCCTGAGAATCAGCACGTGCTCCGCGCCGCCCTCCATCGCGTCCTTGGTGCTCTCGCCCAATCCCATCACCCGGATCGCCCGGCCATTCCGCACCTGCAACGACGGGAAGCCCAAGAAGCCGCGCTCCAGCGATCGCACTGCGGCCAGGGCTAGTTCGTACTTTCGCAACGGGTTGCGAACGCTCAATGTCCCGTACCGAACCGTGACGTGAGCGCGGCCGAGCACAACCAGGGCCAGCACCGAAGTTGCGAACAGTGCTGCCGCAACCCCGAGGGCTTCCCGCGGCGTCAGGGCATCGATGCCCGTCATCCCCCACTTGTTGTTGGCAACCGCCGCCAAGCCGAGCAGTCCCAGGCACTGACATATCCCCAGAACCGGTTGGAGTCGTTTCGGAGACACATGCGGCCGCGACCGTCCGTCCGCGCTGCTTGGGCGAGCTCCATCGGGCTAGGTCCCGACGCGGGTCGCCACTTCCTCCCCTCCCCCACGGGGGAAGGCTACCCGACGAGATGCTTGACCCAGGGTCCACTCAAGTCGTACGCACATGCCGCTCTGTCGATCTTCGGCGTGGTGTACTTGCGCAACCGAGGCAGGACGACGCGGAGGTGGACCGCTAGGTGGATGGCCAGTGCGCGACGCTGATCTGCGACGTAGACATTAACGTGAACTGGTGGGGCGTTGTCGTGGTCATTCCGACTGCCTTGGCCATCGCGTTGGTCGCCCGGATGTGGTCTGGAAGCTTCAAGTCACCGTTCGCGGGGCACCGACCCGCGACCTGGTTCCTGCTGGTGTTCTTCCTACCGCCGGTTGGCGTTGCGCTCTTCTGCGTGGGAGCAGTCAAGCAGCTGAAAGCGGCACGCCGCCCCCAGGTAGGCCCCGAGCTGCACCTGTAGCCCAGATCGTCCGGACATGCCGCGCTGCGCGCGGTCCGGCCGATTTGAGGGCGAAGTCATTGTTAGCCTCCGGGCCATGCGGAATCTCGTCATCGGCATTCGTCGATACCCGGTGAAGTCGATGGGCGGCGAGGCGCTCGACAGTGTCGCGCTCGATGCGCGTGGCATCACGGGTGACCGGTGATACGCCGTTCAAGATGGCGAGGGTCACTTCGCATCCGGCAAGAACACCAGGCGATTCCGGCGGTATGACGCGGTCTTCGATTACTCCGCTCGCACTCTCGACGGCGCTGTGGTCGTCGCCGGCCCAGAGGGCCAATGGCAGGTGAGTGACCCGCATCTGGACGCCACATTGACCGCGCACATGAAGACGCCGGTCAAGGTGTTGCCAGAGCGAGAAGTTCCACATCAGGACATGGGTGCAGTGTCCCTGATCGGCACTGCCACGCTGGACTGGTGTGCCTCCCGGTGGGGCCTGAATGCGGACCCAAGACGATTGCGAGTGAATGTCGTGGTCGGGACCACGGAACCGTTTGCCGAGGAGGAGTGGCAGGGACCACGGATCGCGATTGGGGAAGCCGAGCTCGATGTAGTCGAACGTGCTCCAAGGTGCCGAATGATCGACTCGGACCAGGACGGCGCGAAGGCGGACGGGCGATGGCTGAAGCCGCTGGCCGCGGAACGCGACAGGTTTCCGGCGAAGTACGCCGGCGTCGTGGAACCGGCACGCATTGCGCTGGGGGACGAGGTCAGGCTCTAGGCCGTGGTTATCCGGACATGCCGCCATCCGTCCCTCCCCCGCGATTGGCCGCACTCCGCATGGGACGATCCCCTGAATGAGTCTCGAGAAGCTCCGGCAAGGAACTGGCCCTGTTGTGCTGGTCGCCTGGTTGGCTCTGCTTGCCGCCGGCCTCGTACTCGCTACCTCCTTCTTGGTCGACTACCCGGGCGTACTCGTCTACATCGCGTTGCTGATCGCGCTGGAAGGCATGACGACGGTCGTGGCCTCCGCCTGGCAGCGATCGCGCGCAACGGGTAGAGGAGTCCTCGCATCGCTCGGTCCCTCTCTCAAACCCGCCTGGCGATTCGTGCTCGACTTCTTCTAGAGCCGCTAACGCACGGACATGCCGCCGTCCGGTCGTGCCGAGGAGCGGTCACTTGGATGTGATGGGCGCGCCGATCGCCGTGAGTGGTGGCATGACGTCCGGCCGCTCCTCGGTCACCCACCACTACTCCAGGGCGGATAACCGACCATCGTCCACGAACAGGAGCACGCCGCCGTCGTAGCCATCGCCATCGACCACCGCCTGCACCGGCGTCCGGTTGACTACGGTGGCGCGTGGACTCTCCGCGCTTACGACCAGATCGATGATCATGCCCTCGCGCTCGGCGTACACGGACGCCCCCTGCTGCCGCAGTTCCACGGCACCTGGGAAGTCGACCGACAAGAGCAGGTCGAGGATGTCGCGTTCGCGATCGCTGAGCAGTCGAGGCACGGGAGCGATGGTCGCACGGACACGGCCAGAATCGACCCGCACATGCCGCACGCAGTGAACCAGATCGGTGATGATGTGACCATGCAGGTGCGCCTTCTTGACGAGCAGCAGGCGTCCGGACTGCGCGCGTCGCCTCTGTCGTATACGCCGCAGGGCGGACCAGGCGAGGCACCCTCCGGTTTCGGCCAACTGAATCACTCCGCCACGCTGGCTCGTCGCGACTTCGACGCCGCCGCGGGCGATCTCTTCGAATGGCGGGTCCACTCCAAGGCAGGGCTTCAGGTGCAAGCCTCGGAGATTCCGCTACGCAGGGGGACCGTTGTGCTGATGCGGTGGGGACTGGGTGCCTTGTCGCTGAGGATCCCTTGTCGCGTGCTCGGGTCGTCGAGGAACCGCAGCGCCGGGGCTTCACCTATGGCACCCTCCCCGGTCACCCAGAGGCCGGCGAAGAAGGCTTCCTCCTTGAACACCTCAACGATGGCCGCATTCTGTTCACCATCACGGCGTTCTCTCGGCCCGCGTCAACACTGGCCAAACTCGGCGGCCCCGTCACCCGAGCCACTCAAACCTTCATGACCCAGCGCTACCTGCGCGCCTTGGATCGGCTGCAGGAAACGTCCGGAACTGCCGCAGTCCGGTAGTGCCGAAGAGCGGGCGAAGGAGCGTTCCCAAGTCGCTGCTCCCCGGCGTACCGTTGTGGAGTGGTTAATGTCGTCCGAGTTGCGCGGGTGCTACTCATCGTCGTGCTGGCCCTCATGGCCATCTCGTTCGTTATCGGCATCGGAACATCCAGTACGGGGCTACTGGAAAGGGCCCTCCTGCTTGCCCTCATAGGCGGGTGCGTCTATGCGGCAGCAAAGGTGACGACCATCAGCGAACAAATTGTTCACCGCCTCGACCGCCAGTGACTTCGGCGTCCTTCCACGACCGCACATGCCGCGATCCGGGCGACGGTGCCGATGGAACTGTTGGCGCACCCCCCGGCAGGCGAGGCGTTCGCAAGGGTCAGCGCGTGACAGAAGCCTTCGACTACGTCGCCTGGTTGGAGGATCCTCGACTACCGGCCGACGACGAAGATCACGAGTGGTGCTCCGTGTTCATCGTGCTCGCCGAATCCGCGAGCAGGGCAGCGGCTTGGGCTGACGTTCTAGCGCGCGCTCACTGCTCGGAGTCCGACGACGTGTTCTTGCACGCGTCCGTCGAACCGCACATCTGCTCGGAACCAGTCTCCGCAGGGGAGATGCACCCGTGTCCGAACTTCCCAGTGGTAGGTCGCCCGGGATTGCATGAACTACCGGTGGTGCTCGATGGCCGAGCCGCCACCTCTGACTTCATCCGTTGGTAGTGCGGAGCGAGAAGCGCAAGACGTCTGCTCACGCCGCACATGGTGAGGCCAAGACCAAGTTGACTGGCGGTTGCGGCGGCGGGGCACTGAGGCGATGCAGAACTCCCAACCGGGCCCGGCCGCCTCCGTTGTCATCGTCACCACCTCCCATGTCGAGCGGCTGGCCGCGGCCGCCTACCTAGCGCGCTTCAAGGGTCAGTCACGGCTCCACACCGAGTCTGACCTGCGCAGCTACCTGAACTGGTGTCAGTTCCGAGACCTGGATCCGCTCGCCGCCACCCGACCACACATCGAGCTCTACATCCGCTGACTGCAAGAAGCGCGCCGGTACCGAGCCTCCACGGTGTCGCGCCGCATGTCCGTGGTCGCCGGCTTCTACCGGACCTGCGTCATCGACGGCGTCCTCGAGCACTCCCCGGCCGAATATGTCCGGCGGCCGAACGTGCCCGCTGAGTCCCCGACGCTGGGACTGACCCACCTCCAGTTCGAGGCGCTCCTGAGTGCCGCCAGGCACTCGACGAACCGCTGCGACTTCGCGCTCGTGACCATGCTCGGCCTGCTCGGCCTACGCATCTTCGAAGCCACCGACAGCGACATTGAGGACCGCGGCGAGGAGCACGGCCACCGCGTGCTGCGAGTGACCGGCAAGGGCGACAAGGTCGTCCTCGTCCCACTGCCACCCGCGGTGGGTCGTGCCATCGAGCGCGCCGTCGACGACCGGACCACCGGCCCCATCCTGCTGACCTCTCGCGGCACCCGCATGGACCGTCACTGCGCCACCCGACGCTTGAGGAGACTCGCCGAGCAAGCCGGCGTCAAACTGCCGCGCATGCATCCCCACATGCTCCGGCACACCTTCGTCACCACGATGCTCGACGCTGGTGTCGACCTACGCGACGTCCAGATCGCCGCCCGCCATGCCGACCCGCGCACCACCATGCGCTACGACCGAGCCCGCAAGAACCTGGACCGACACCCGAACTACATTCTTGCCGCCTACATGGCCTCTGGGACCTGACTGGTGACCCGGTCGTGCCGATGTGCGGTTGTTGCCGACGGGGTGGTGACAGAGTGCCGTCCATGGCTATCAGCAGGGCAGACAGGCGTGAAGCACGGAGACCCAGGGCTCAAGCCGAGTTCGGTCCTGACGCTGACGCGGTTCTCGACGTGCTCGCACTCACCGAGTTCGCGTGGCACGACTGCCACAGCGAGGTCTCCCCACCCGACGGCGTCCTTGACGACCTCTTCGTTGTGGTAAACGGAAGCGTGACTGAGTTCGTTCGAGCGGCATGTCTGGCCATCGACGACTACAGGGACCTGCGCCTGGGGGCTGACTCCGTCCGAGGCTGACGCACGCTACTGCCGCATTCAGATCGGGCCGACCGAACATCCCGCTCCTACGTCTGGTGTCCGCGCAGGATGCCTCGTACCGCCGCACCGGCGACCAGCACCAAGGCACCGGCTGCCAGTACGGGCCAGCCTGGTCCCGGGAGCGGAATGAGCAGCAGTCCGAGGACCACCGCAATGGCCCCGATCAAGCTGTCGGGGTGCCGGATCATCCACCGGCGACGCTCGGCTCGTCGTTCCGCCTGCACCTCTAGCAAGGGTGTCAGTCGTTCCGTTCCCACGATGCGGCCGATCTCCGGCACGCGGTTGTGAGCGATAGCGACCACGCTGACGACCCCGTCATCCACCGACACGATCTGACGTGCTTCTTGGTCCCACACATCGCCGGCGATCGACCAGGGCATGAACGTGACGTAGGCGTCCCACAGCTCTGCGTCGTTCGCGTCCAGCCAGCCCGTGGTGGCGTACTTCAGGTCCTCCCCGGACGTCTTGCCCGCTGCCGACCGCAGCACGTCGGGGGCAGCGTGAACAGTCGGGGGGTCGGTCGGCTTCAGCTGGGGGATGTCTGTCGGGAACCGGATGGCGTCCGCTTGCATCGCACGCAGCACCGCCTGCCCCATCTGATCCCGCTGTTCTGGGGGTAGGTCATCCCCCTCGATGAGGTACTCCTCCAGCGCAGACACGCCTCAGAGTCTTTCGCATGCGCCTACCGAACGACCGGATCTGCCGCCGTCCGTGCGGGCGTGCCCGTGAGCGGACACGCAGGCGAGGGCACGACGCGGACCGCTCGAAATGCCTCGTGCGGGTGTCGAAGGAGGATCACCGGCTGACGGCTGACCCCCATGTACGGTGCGCGCATGCGTTTCGGTGCCATGCGAGCTGCCGCGTTGGCCGCCGTAGCAATATTGGCGGCGGCAGGGCTTACGGGTGCCTGCTCGGCGCAGCCGTACAGCTGCAGCACCAAGGGGTCCCGCGACGCAGAGCGGCTTGCCACAATCCTCAGCACGGACTTCCACAGCGTGAGTCAGCCGGAAGTCCTCGATGACTGCGACAGCGGTGGCCAGCAGTACGTCACGTTCCGCATCCGGTCCGTCGACAGTGCCCTCACCGAATTCACCGATCACTCCGGTTGCACGCCTGGAGATGCGGACGGTGACGGCTCTGTGTTCCGCTGCCAGTTGGACGACGTCGTGGCGGAGTTCCTGATCGTGTCCCCCAAGGCGGGTAGCAGCCAGGGCGTCGTGCAACCGTCGAGGTAGGCATCAGCCGAGCAGAGAGCGGGGCTTTCGGGGGTGGCACCCGAACGTCCGGTCATGCCGCAGTCCGGGAGTGCCGATGAGCGGATGATTGCTGTCGCCGCCTGTAAGACTGCCGGGTATGGGCGAGCTTCAGATCGTGCAGGTCGATGAACGCGATTCCGGGTGGGAGAACTCTCGTCCCCGATTCAGGGTCTATCTGCACGGCAGTGGCCAAACGTCCACGCATGGATGGACTGACACCTACGACGTGACCGGGGCTGACGTTCTCCAGGTCATCGACTGGGCACAGCGGCAGGCCGGCGATTCGCTCACATACGCGGTGGCCCTGGTCGACGACCGGGCAGGAGAGCAGATCAGTCCAGGATCCGGCCGAGGCTTAGTCTGGCTGGTTGGCATGGACGGCAACACCAATCCAATCCATGCTGAAGAAGCAGAGACGCTCGACCGCATGCTTGCACGTCGTCGTGAGGCGGTGGGTGTGCCCTTGGCTGACCGCATCCCTGCGGGTGCTCCGGACCCGTACAACGACGGCACCCGACGCCGCTGACCCCATCCGGAACTGCCGCTTTGAGAGCGGGTGCGCCCGCCCAACCGTGTCGCGGGCAGCGTGGTGCCAGCTTCACCGGGGAGTCAAGCTCGTAGCGAATTTCGAGGGAGCGGCGTAGTGGTGGGTCGGGCCCCTACGATCTCGGAGTGATCATGCGGGCTGATGAGGCTGCCAGACGGCGCTTCGGCGACGATCTAGCCCTCTACGACCTTCGAGCCCTGGACTCCAAATCCCTGGTGCACGCCGCCACGGATCTGCTCGTGAGTGGCGTGGAGGGCCCGGCGGTCGTCGCTCTGGCCAGCGCGGTGGTCACACCCGTGACGAGTCCGTTCGAGATGGACGCTCTGGTTCTCGAAGCGCGCGAGGAGCTGGGCATGAGCCAGCTCGACCAGGACCAAACCGCGATTAGAGCTTCTCAATCACAACTCCGGCGGTGGCTAGCCGGGGAGCTGACCGACCGCCAATTGGCTGCGTGGGCACACGGTGTGATCGGTCATGACGGCCCATCCATCCTTCAAGACCTTGTGGTCACCGATGACATGCTTGATGAACTCGAGTACATCGCCGCTACTACTGATTCAATCCATAGAGACCTGCAGGACATCGCACAACGTCTCCTTGCATACGCGGATCCCTGGGGCGCCTAGAACACTCGCATCTGCCGCAGAGGGTGCAAGCGCCAAACTGTCGATGAGCGGGCGTCGTGTCGCTGGTTGAGATCGGAACTCGTAAACTCTGGGTTGGGTGTCGGGAAGTTTTTCCGGCTTGGGATGTTTCAGCCTTTTTCGGCGCAGTTGCTGCTATGGGACATGGATCTTGAGAACGTCCGGCTGCCAAGGAGCTCGACGGTCCGAGGACACGAGGCGGGATGAGCCCGTGGCGGGGTTGTTCCGCGACCAGTAACGCATCGCTGCTGCGTTTGGCCGACTGTCTGCGTCGGGGTCCTCGGCTCAAGGACTTAGGCTGCACGTAAGACTGCTCGGGTTCATGAGTCGAGCGCGATCGAGGAGGGTGATGGATGAGCATCGATCCGAAGACCGCATTCAGCCTCTATTCCCAGGCATGGGATGGCAAACTCGACGCGGCTGCGCGAGCAGAACTTCTCTCCCAAGCGTGGGCCGAGGACGGAGAGCTCTTTGACCCAGACACTCCCGACGGGCTCATCGGGCGCGTCGCGCTCGGTGCGTACATCCAAGAGCAGCACGAGGCTTCACCTGGCATGGTGGTCAGTGAGACCGCCGAGCCGGAGCTGCTCGGGGATCGTCTGCGGGGAAGGTGGGCCCAGTATGAGAGCGGCGTTCTGACGCTCTCGGGAGCCGACTTCGTGGAGTTCGCTGGCGACGGACGCATCCAGCGGCTCACGATGTTCTTCGACTCGGGTCCCGAGTCCTAGGCTCCGGGCGTGACCTCCGTCGCCGTCACCCCCTTCGAGCTTCACCTAGAGGGGTGGGACGACGGCAGCGAGGAAGCTGTCAGACCCTTGCCCGCGTTGCCCGAGGACCGCGACCCCTGGGATCCGCCGAACCCCCCTTCTGACCCTGTCGGTCTGAGCAAGTAGGACACGCCAAGGATTCATTCCCGTGACAAGCGGCGGCCGTCGCACGTAGCCCTGTGCCGTATCCGTTGGCGCGAAACGCACTCTCATGGCACCCCTTTAGGTCAAGACACCGCGGGGACGAGGGTTCTAGGCTTGCTGGTGGCGGGTCCGGGAAGTGGCTTGTCCGAAGAGCCGGTGTTGGGCTGTGAGCCGGTCGCGCTGGAGTCAGA